>NZ_JBGLYM010000090.1:0-591 GCF_047303955.1 Pseudomonas sp. Pseusp88
TATCTGTGCGACCTCTCCGGGCAATTCCTGCGGACGGCCGACCTGCAGGCCAAAACCTTCCTGCACGCCTGTGGCAAAGGCACTACAGAAGATAATGATCCGGTGCTCACGACCGGGCACCTGGAGCTGAGCGCCGTTGCCGATGCGCTGCAAGGGTCAATGCCCGCCGCCGACAACACGCCTGAACCCGACGAGGACAAACACGACCTGTGGCAAGACCAGGCCTGCCCTGCGGATGTGCTGGCCGAGGCGCGACAGCGGCAAATCTACGGTGTACTGCTGGAGGATCCGCGCTACCGCCTGCGCCATCTGAAAAGCCGACTGGAAACCTGTCACCAGCTGCTGACACTCTGCGCCCAGCGCGCGACGCAGCACGCCGACCATGGCAGCGCGCTGCTCGTGCAACAGTTGCTGGTCCCACGCCAACTCCAGGGCCAGCCCAACCCGCTGCACGCCAGCCTGGAAAAACTGGACGGGGCCGGCAGGCAGGCCATCAATCGCTGCACGGCAGTGCTGGAGCGGGCGGTGGTCTGGCAGCACATGAACAGCGCCCAGGACCTGCTCACCGCCTGCCTGCAACAGGACATCACC
>NZ_JBGLYM010000091.1:0-571 GCF_047303955.1 Pseudomonas sp. Pseusp88
TTGGGAAAGCTCGCCTGACCATCGCCGAACAGCAGTTTGTGGGCGTTGGCGCTGTGCTGG
This sequence comes from Pseudomonas sp. Pseusp88, assembly GCF_047303955.1. NCBI lineage: Bacteria > Pseudomonadati > Pseudomonadota > Gammaproteobacteria > Pseudomonadales > Pseudomonadaceae > Pseudomonas > Pseudomonas sp. Pseusp88. The sequence goes on from NZ_JBGLYM010000091.1 coordinate 61, forward strand.
AAGTGGTAATGAATGCCTTCTTCCTCGCACAGGCGCTGAATGAAGTGCAGGTCCGATTCATCGTACTGAACGCAGTAGGCGCGCTTGGGGTAGGTGGCCTGGACCTGGAATTCGTAGATATCGCGCAGGATCCCATGTTCTTCGAGAATCTGGCCGATGATGTGCGGCACGCTGAGGTTCTGGAAGATGCGCTGGTTGATGCGGTGTGCCAGCCAGGACAAGCGCGGACGCAGGGTCACGGCATAGCGGCTCAGGCGTTTGCCGCAATCGCCCTGGGTGGCGCGGTAGATCTGGCCGTGGATGCCGCTGCCATCGGCGGACAGTTGCAGGAAGGCCGGTTTGTGCAGCAGTTGTTCAAGGTCAAGGGCGCGCTGTTCGCTGACCAGTTCGACGTCGAACGCGAAGGGTTGGCTGATGGCTTCGCGCCCTTCCAGGGACGCTACCTGCAAATCGCTGGCAAAGCCCTCGATGGTCAAAGAGAAGTGAGTTTGATTGGCTGGCGCGAACATCC
>NZ_JBGLYM010000092.1:0-521 GCF_047303955.1 Pseudomonas sp. Pseusp88
GGTTTGGGGTACGGTTCCTGGTTACCTGAAGCTTAGAAGCTTTTCTTGGAAGCATGGCATCAACCACTTCGTCATCTGAAAGATAACTCGTCATCAGCTCTCGGCCTTAGAATCCCGGATTTACCTAAGATTCCAGCCTACCACCTTAAACTTGGACAACCAACGCCAAGCTGGCCTAGCCTTCTCCGTCCCTCCATCGCAATAACCAGAAGTACAGGAATATTAACCTGTTTTCCATCGACTACGCTTTTCAGCCTCGCCTTAGGGACCGACTAACCCTGCGTCGATTAACGTTGCGCAGGAAACCTTGGTCTTTCGGCGTGGGTGTTTTTCACACCCATTGTCGTTACTCATGTCAGCATTCGCACTTCTGATACCTCCAGCAAGCTTCTCAACTCACCTTCACAGGCTTACAGAACGCTCCTCTACCGCATCATCAAAAGATGATACCCGTAGCTTCGGTGCATGGTTTGAGCCCCGTTACATCTTCCGCGCAGGCCGACTCGACTAGTGAGCTATTA
>NZ_JBGLYM010000093.1:0-512 GCF_047303955.1 Pseudomonas sp. Pseusp88
GTTCCCTACCTGTTTCGCCTGGCCCTGGATCGGGACGCCAATGAAGCCGACAGAACGGCTGAAGCTCCTGGCGGCGAACTCAAGGAAGATGCCGATATCGATCTGCCCGAGAACGGCAGCGAGCTAATGCAACTATCCATTCCTAACTAAAATGACGAAGCTCGATAATGTTCAATTTTATTAAACCGCCTGCACTACCGCCTCAGCTGCAATGGACGTATGCCCATGAACCAGAACTATTGGGATGGACGATTCGAGCGCGCAATTACAATACATTTATAGCCAACTGTATGTTTGCGTTTATGTCAATAGTAACTGCCGGGGGGGGAATATGTTGTATATGCATTCCCCGCGCCTAGCGAGGGGTTTTACGCCAGAGTTTTGACTGCGCTGGGTTTCTATGTGGTTATATTATTTACAATTTCCTGCATGACCCACCAGCGAGTAAATTTCGCTTTTCGCTTTACCAAGTCCGGAGTGGAATATTGTAAGTGGAAAGATTTTCCGAAATG
>NZ_JBGLYM010000094.1:0-505 GCF_047303955.1 Pseudomonas sp. Pseusp88
GCCGAATATGACCAGAAAACCAGTCGCGACCCGCGTTACTGGATCGATATGGATAACGATATATTTAAAGCGAAACTGAAGGAAATGCGCAAACGCTACAATGATATTGATACCTTCAGGCGCGTTAACTTGATGTTAAAACACGTGAAGTATATCGACTGATGACCGATTCAAGCTGCACTTACATTGGGCCGATAACGGGTAATCAACCGGATGAGCAAAACGCAAAACTGGATCTTCGCGCTCAAGTGCCGTTTCAGGTGCGCAGCGCCAATACCCTCATCCATATCGAAAGCCGACTGCCCGGCCTGTTGGGCAGCCTGGGTAGTCTGGGGATGCAGGTGGACTACCGTCGGTGTGAGGTCGTGACCACCAGCTCCAGAGGCATGCCGGCTTCGATCCGAAAAAAGCTGTCCGACGCCCCCACGCCGCCCGAGGCGCAGCGCCTTTACCCCGATGCGCTGGAGCTGTATGTCGACACACCCTTCTCATGGGCCACGCCACA
>NZ_JBGLYM010000095.1:0-497 GCF_047303955.1 Pseudomonas sp. Pseusp88
CGAGCTAATGCAACTATCCATTCCTAACTAAAATGACGAAGCTCGATAATGTTCAATTTTATTAAACCGCCTGCACTGCCGCCCCAGCTGCAATGGACGTATGCCCATGAGCCGGAACTGTTGGGATGGACGATACGAGCGCGCAATTACAATACATTTATAGCCAACTGCATGTTTGCATTTATGAATGCGCTAATCATTGGTGGTTCGTTCATCATGTATTCGGTGTATGAAGGGATGAGTCAACCTTGGCGAACCATGTCCTGCGTTTTTTTTTATGCAGTTATATCATTTACAATTTCCTGCATGACTCATCAGCGAGTAAATTTCGCCTACCGTTTTACAAAGTCAGGAGTAGAGGAGTGCGAGTGGAAAGATTTCCCGAAATGGATCTTGCCATTTCTGAAGTGGTTTACCGGAATTACAGCAGTCATCTTTATCTCTCTGGCCGCCGTTGATCCATCATTTCTGATTGGCGCACTGGTAGGGCCGGGCGG
>NZ_JBGLYM010000096.1:0-482 GCF_047303955.1 Pseudomonas sp. Pseusp88
GCCACTGCGACCACGTCACCGCCGACCACGGCGGCCGGGCTGTTCATGGCGAAGTACACGCCAGGCTCGATCACCGAAGCCGCAACCATGGCCATGATGGCCACGAAAGACTCCATGAGCATGCCGCCGTAACCGATGTAACGGGCGTTCTTTTCGTTATCCAGCAGTTTCGGTGTAGTCCCCGAGGAAATCAGCGCGTGGAAACCCGACACCGCACCGCAGGCAATGGTGATGAACAGGAAAGGAAACAGCGCACCTTTCCAGACCGGGCCAGTCCCGTCGGTGAACTGGGTCAGGGCCGGCATTTTCAGCTCAGGCGCCAGGATCAGGATGCCAATGGCCAGGGCGACGATGGTGCCGATTTTCAGGAAGGTCGACAGGTAGTCACGCGGTGCCAGCAGCAGCCAGACCGGCAGCATGGCAGCGACGAAACCGTAGCCCACCAGCATCCAGGTGATCTGCACGCCGGTGAAGGTGAACAT
>NZ_JBGLYM010000097.1:0-476 GCF_047303955.1 Pseudomonas sp. Pseusp88
ACAAACCGTCATGTTTACGACCAGTTCATCTACGGTAACTGGGTCGACCCGAATCAACTCGGCACACTGCCCGGTACGGCCGGCGGTCAGCACCGCCCGGCAGATTTTGCCCATACCGGCGATGAGCAATATCGCCTGTGGCAGGTCTGGATCGAGCTACGGATAGACAGCCCGATCCTTGAAATGGCGATTAAATACCCCTGGGGAATACTCCAGCATGAGCATGGGGTTCCCTACCTGTTTCGCCTGGCCCTGGATCGGGACGCCAATGAAGCCGACAGAACGGCTGAAGCTCCTGGCGGCGACCTCAAGGAAGATGCCGATATCGATCTGCCCGAGAACGGCAGCGAGCTAATGCAACTATCCATTCCTGACTAAAATGACGAAACTCGATAATGTTCAATTTTATTAAACCGCCTGCACTACCGCCCCAGCTGAAATGGACGTATGCCCATGAGCCGGAGCTACTGGGGTGG
>NZ_JBGLYM010000098.1:0-475 GCF_047303955.1 Pseudomonas sp. Pseusp88
AATGTCCGCAACTACGTCAGCAGCGCCATAATGGCCCCGGCCACCGCCGTTAAACGCAACCTTGAAAGCGGCTGTTTCCCCGTCAGGGTGGCGGCTCCGCAAACCGGGGCGACAATCGAGTCCCACACATTTGAATGGGCCGTTCGTGCGCAATTCATCCTGAGCACTCAATCGCAAACCCTTCACTTCCCGGCGCCCGCCGTAAAAGACCCGATACGCTTTGGCCCCGAATACGCCCAGGCCGACTTCACCACGACCCATCGGCCGTTCTGGGCCGATGAACACACCCATAAGGCGCAATAATGTCTATCCCTGTCAAATCCGAGCCTTACTACGCGCCAGAGGCCTACCACCCGGATCGGATTCCCGAGCAGCCTGACGCCTTGCCGCGCAAGTTACTCTTTAAATTGATAGGGACCCGGTTACCTTGGGGCAATACCCAAGAGGTGCTCCCGGACAACATCATGCAAGACCC
>NZ_JBGLYM010000099.1:0-464 GCF_047303955.1 Pseudomonas sp. Pseusp88
CAGGTCGACGCCCAGTGGAATCAGTTGGTGCCGGTGCTGCCCTTTGTTTCGCTGCCCGGAGCCAAGAGCGCTGACGACCATGGCACGCCGGTGCTGGCCCGGCCCGGCTTCGTCTATGTGTTCTACCAGGGCAAGGCGTGGCGCGAGCTGGAAGTGCGTCTCACCGACGGCAAGACGACCTATCACGATGTGAACATTGCCCGGTATCGCCAGGAAACAGGGTTCATCAATGGCGAGCGCAACGTCACGGGCCAACCTCTGGAAGATATCTGGCTGCCCGCCCGCTGGAATGATCAGCCGGTACGTGATCTGCAGCTGTGTTTTTCCGAGATACAACTGCCTGCCGCTCGCCTGCACCGTCTGGAACAGGACGCCGGGTTACGGGGTCAGCGCTGCAAAACCCTGCAAGACCTGACCTGTACAACCCAGCGTATCAACGACCTGTATACCCGCAAGCCCGATGG
>NZ_JBGLYM010000009.1:0-220448 GCF_047303955.1 Pseudomonas sp. Pseusp88
AAACGATGCATCGCCGATGGTAGTGTGGGGTTTCCCCATGTGAGAGTAGGTCATCGTCAAGATTAAATTCCAAAACCCCATTTGCGAAAGCAGATGGGGTTTTGTCTTTTAAGTAGAGAACATCAAAATTCGCTGGCACGTCACCTGATGGCGGATCGGCAACCAGATTTCTTGACGACCATAGAGCGTTGGAACCACCTGATCCCATCCCGAACTCAGCAGTGAAACGATGCATCGCCGATGGTAGTGTGGGGTTTCCCCATGTGAGAGTAGGTCATCGTCAAGATTCAATTAAAAAACCCCGTTTGCGCAAGCAGACGGGGTTTTTGCTTTGTGCTTTACAAACTATTGGAACAGATTGCGCACATTGTTCATGGCGTCATCAGCGAAGCCCTGAAGGAACGCCTGGAACTCAGCGGCTGACGTTGGCCATTGCGCAGACGGCTCGCCGATGATCCTCCAGGTCGCGCTGCACTGTTCATCACCTAGCGTCTCGACGCTCATGGCTGCCCACAAATTGCCGATCGGCAACGAGGTATAGATCAGCGTCCAGGTCATGCACAGTGCCTGCTCGTCGCGGCTGTTGAGCTGTTCGATAACCACGTTGCCGTCCTTGAACAGCTTCTTGCGCACCGAGCGCACGCCTTCGCCTGTCATCTCGCAGGACTCCAGCGCCGGAATGAATACCGGAAAGCCTGCAAAGTTACCAACGATGTCCCACACGCTTTTTGCGTCAGCAGCTATATCCACACGGGATACAACCAGTGGCCCTTGCAGGTCCTTGATCAGGGTGTCGGGTTTCAGATTGCTATTCATGGTGTTCTCCTTGGGTTTAGATGAATGCGATTTCTTTCAGGTAATCGCAGCCCTTGCGTAGCAACGCCGGGGTCTTTTGCGGGTAGCGTTCGCCCATGCGCTGGATGCCGGCCTGGGCGTTGTGGTGCTCGATCATGGAGATGTCGCCGATGTCTTCTTCGAATCCATCCAGATAGAAACCCAGCACGCCGAACAGCGCGTTCTGGCTGTCGACCCGGCCCAGCTGGCTCTGCCAGTGGCTCACGCTGACGATCTCGAACTCGCGCCCGGCCTCGCGGAAGGCCTCGACATAGCCGTTCCAGCTCAGGGGCTCCGGGTTATGCAGGTTGAAGACGGCGTGATGGGCCTGATATCGGCTGGCATGGAAACCGATGAAGCGCGCGAGGAAGTCCACCGGCATCAGGTCGAAATTCATGCTGAACTCCGGCACCTGACCCAGTTGTAATGAACCCTTGAGCATCAGCATCAGGCGGTTTTTGTGCGGCTGGCAGACACCGGTGCGGCTGTTGAAAGCGATGTTGCCAGGGCGATAGATATTTACCCACGAGCCCTGATCTCTGGCCCGTTGCAGGATGCGTTCAGCCACCCATTTGGACAGGTTGTAGCCGTTCTTGATGTAGATCGGTGGCGTGTCGGCAGCGGGTTCTTCCAGTACGTTGCCACCGCTGTCGATGGCACTGGAGGCGGATAGCGTCGAAATGAAGTTGAAGATCTTCTTGCTGCGCCCTTCGCACAGACGCAGGCACTCGAAAATCGGTGCCACGTTATCCTTGACCAGACTCTCGTAGTCCTGCACATGGTTCACATTGGCTGCGTTGTGCACCAGTACGCCAAAGTCGCGATCCAGATGCTCATAGGTTTCGTTATCCAGACCCAGTTGCGGTTGGGTGATATCGGCCGCGTAGACCTTCACTCGACTCAGGTCCAGGTGCTCCAGACGGTTCTCTTTCAGCGCGCGCCTAAAGCGCTCTTCGGCGCTCTGACCTGACCCCGGGCGCACCAGGCAAGCGATCTCGCTGCTCCCCCAGTTCAGCAACGCTTCAACGATATGCACGCCAAGAAAGCCGTTGGCCCCGGTGACGATGACCTTATGCACGTCCCCCAGCCGGTTGAACGGCAGGACCGGCATCTCCAGATCCGCGCTGGCATCGTGAATGGCCTGGGGGCTGACGCTATAGGCCGTCGGCTCCTCACTCCCGAGCAGACTTGCCAGGGTCAGGATCGTAGGCGCTTCGATAAAGCGGTTGATCGGAATGCTGCGACCAAAACGCTCACGGATACCCAACAACATGCGTGATAGCAGGATCGAATGGCCGCCCAGATTGAAGAAGCTTTCGTCGGTGGAAATATCCCCTTCAGGGAGTTCCAACAACTCGGTCCATAGCTCCAGCAGTTGTTGTTCCTGTGCGGTCGCGGCCGAGCGATGAGGTTGCGCGTCGGTAAAACTGACCGGTATTTCCAGTAGTCGAGCGCGGTCTACCTTACCGTTATTAGCGAAGGGCATACTGGCCAGTTCGGTATAGGCGGTCGGCCGCATATAGTCGGGTAATAAACTTTCAACATGGGCCTTGAGCGCATCGCCGGCCTGGGCGTCAACAGGCTGTGCCAGGAACGCGAGGATCCGCCGCTGCCCATCGATCACGACTGCCACTTGCCGATACAGCTGGCTGTCGCGCAGGCAGTGTTCGATTTCCTCCGGCTCGACCCGGAAGCCGCGGATCTTCACCTGATTGTCGCGGCGCCCGCACAGTTCGATACCATCTTCGGTCCATTTGGCCATATCGCCGGTACGATAAGCTGACAGCGTCTCGCCCCCGGGCAGTTGCAGCGTCACATAACGTTCGGCGCTCAGGATCGGATTGTTCACGTAGCCAAGGCACACCCCTGGCCCGACGATATACAGCTCGCCCTGGGTTTGCTCCGGCACGGGCTGGCCCTGTTCATCGAGAATCAGTACCTGACTGTTGGCAATAGGCCGCCCCAGATTGCGATTACTGCTGCCCGGTTGGAACGCACCCGCAGTGATCAATACCGTGGCCTCCGTCGGGCCATACAGATTGTGGAAGTGGCACTGTCGGGTCAGCTGTTCAATGACACAGGGCTCGCAGACATCGCCGCCGGTCATCAAGTGTTGGAGGCCGGCCAGCTGTTCCAGAGGCAGCACGCTGAGCAAGGCTGGCGGAAGAAAGGCGTGGCTGAGGTTGTTGCGGATCAGCTCGACCAATTGCAGGGGATCGCGCCGCTGATCTTCACTGGCCACCACCAGTTCGGCACCGCTCAGCCAGGTCGGGAAAATATCGATCAGCGACGAATCGAAGCTCAACGTCGAAAATTGCAGGACCCGGCTGTGCTCCGACAGCGCCACATACTCGGCATACCAGGCGCTGAAGTGACTGAGGTTACGTTGGCTGAGCAGCACGCCCTTGGGCTTGCCCGTCGTGCCGGACGTATACAGCGCCATGCACGGCGCGTCGCCTGGTGGTTGCTCCAGCATGAGTGGCCGGGTACTGGCCTGTGTTTTGATGGCGCTGATATCCAGAGCGGGAAACCCGGCCACCGCCAATGGATGCGTTCCGTCATGCAGGAGCAGTACGGCCCCGGCGTTCTCCAGAATGTACTGTTGGCGTGCAACGGGCTGGCTCGGGTCCAGGGGCAGATAGACCGCACCACTGCCGAGGATCGCCAGAATGCCCGCGAACAGCGCGGCCGACTTGGGCAGGCACAGAGCAATCACTGCTTGCTCGCCTTGGGGCAGGCGGAGCAACGGCAGCAACGCCTGCTGGATCGCCACGCTATAGCCGTGCAGATCGCGGTAACTCAGGCGCTGGCCCGCAATACTCAACGCGGGACGCTCGGTAAAGGCCAGCAGGCTGTCCTGCAGGCGGGCAATCAGGGGCGTTTCGGCCAGGGCCAGCAAATGCGCCTGATGGGTCTGGTTAAAACGATGACGGAACAGCAGGCGGTCGATGGCGCATAGTTCGTCCTGCCATTCACTGAGCGGCGCTTCAACGGTCGGTGTGTGCTGCAAATAATCGACATCACGCGAGCGACGGCTGACCTGCAACGCCGCGATCTCGACCAGCGCCATAACGGCTGCGTCGTGGAGCATGCGTCCGTTGCCCAGGGTTCGGGCATCCAGCCACTGCCGCACGATCAGGCGCTGCGCCGTTGCCGAGCCAAGCCAGCACAGCAACTCAAGCCGTGGCAGGCCCTCAATCCGGTCAGCACCCAGACCGACGCGCAGTCCCAGATGTTCGGGTTGGCCAAACGTCCGTAAGCACTGCGCCGACAGTTCCAGGCTACCGTCCTCGATCAGCAGATCCGCGCCTGTGACCCGCTCGCTCTCCATTGCCGATGCCTGACACAAATAATGCACTTGGTGACCATGATCCAGCAGCTCGTTGTTCAGCTCGCTCAGGGTCTGGCTCTGGCCGATCAGGACAATCTTCAGGCGCTTCATTGCAGCACCTCCTGCCTGGGCAGATAGGCCGCCAGAGCCTGGCTTACGCACGGTGCATCGAGCATCGAGCTGGCCTTGAAGAAACGGATGATGTTGCCGATCAACGGGTGATGGCGGTTGATCGGAAAGGCCATCGCACTGGTTTCATCCTTGAGTGCCTGTTTGACCGGTTCACTCACGGCCAGATGTTCGATCAACCTGAAGTCGAAGTCCTTCTGAATGGCATGAGTCAGGTATTGGGCGATAAACACCGGCATGATCTGCGCAATGCACTCGCGGTCGGCATCCGGTGCGGTACCCCAGTAGATACGCACCAGACGCGACCAGAAGCCCGAGTGGCGGCCCTCGTCCAGCAGGTGATCGGCCATCAGGCCCTTCACCGACTGCTTGACCGAATCATCCTTGGCGAAGGCGGCGACATCGTTGGTGACGGTGTTCTCGGCGATGGCCACGCAGATCAGCTCAACAGCACTGACCAAATGTTGCGGAGCCATGGCCAATGCTGCAGGAATCGCTCGGCTCAGTTCTATTTCACCGGGCAGCTCGATGGGCTCGATGCCGGTCATGGCAATGGTCTGCTGCATGAAATCCATGGCCACCAGTGCGTGGTAGTCCTCATCGATGACCACGGTCATGGCGTCATAGCGGCAGGCGAACGGGAAACGAATGGCAAAGTGGCCCTTGGCGATGCTACGAGCGGTCTTGTCGACGATCTCGGTCTCGAAGATCACCACATCGTTGATGAACTTGTAGAGGCTTTGCACCAGGGCGAAGTCGCGCAACTGCGGGCATTCGCGGGTAAAGGTTTCGCTCAACACCAAAGGTTGGCGGCTGAGGGGGTAGATCAGTTTCTGATCGTTCTCGACGATGCGGCGCGGGCGTGTGCGAATGGTCGCACGACCCTCCCAGGCATCGACGAACGACACATACTCTTCGCTTTTCATGATTGCGTCCTTGTAGGTCGTGGTCAGAAGCCGATGGCATCAGCGGTGGATTCAACGCGCATGCTCTGGCGTAGGGTGTCCCACAACGTGATGCGGCTCTCCACCGCCGCAATGGCCGAGACATACACCTCGTGCTGCCGTTGTTCGTCACCTTCGATCAACCGTGCCAGCAGTTCCTCGGCGGCCGGTCCATGATCTTCGGAGTCCACTTCGATATGGCGTTGCAGGTAATAGCGGAAGGTCGGAGCCTGATTACCGGTAATGCCCCAATCGTCGAGGATGCGTTGGAACATCTGCGGGATGACACTTTCCCGGCCATGCAGAAAGGCCGCTGCAACGCAGTGGGCCGGGGCATGCAAGGCCGTTTCCAGGGTATGAATAACGAAGCCGCTCGCGGCCTGCCCGGCGTCTACGTGATGCAGCGCAGTGCGGTAATGTGTGCCGGTCTGTTGCAGCGCGACAAACCGCTCGACTTTCGTCGTGTCGGCGCCGATCTCGCGCATCGCATCCAGATACAGTTCGAAATGGCTGTAATGCCCGTGCTGCAGGCGATCATCGGACTCTTCTCCCAGTACGATTTCATTGATCAGCCGTGCGGCCTTGGCATCTCTGGGCGGCAGCCAGGGCAGGGTCGTGCAAGTGAGTTCCTGTTGCAGGCGCTTGGTCAACGACATGAAATCCCATACGGCAAAAACATGGGTTTCCATAAAACGCCGGAGAATATCCAGTGAATGTATTTCGGCGAAAACAGGGTGATTGCTGAGTTCGGATTTTTTGCGGTTCAACAGCGTTTTTTGGCAATACATGGCGATCCCTCGATAAGTGTATTTTTAAACGGTTTGTTGCTTGAGCGACGCTTTAAGTTGCTCCTGTATAAACGTCATGGCCCAGCCCGGCCGGGTATATGGCTGTTTCCCAGGCCGGGCCGTAGAAAGCACGAAGTTTGACTCAGGTATAACTTATTCGAATAAATGTAATTGGCCCGTTGAAGGTTTTCAGGGCAGCGATACTCGGTTTTTCGTGGTGCAAATAAAAGTTAGAACACTTTCAATCAGCGCTGCAAACACTTTTTTATAATTTGTAAGTTGATTGTTTTCAAAGGCTGAGCGAAAGCGATAAAACTTGTTCCTGAAGTTTTATTTGGTCGTAGGCAACCCTTCCGATCCATTAGGATCAGAATTTTAATTAATGAACGAATGCCTCGTTCAACGTTGCCGTTATGTGGATTGATGCAGTTTTTATTTTTTAAGGGGCGACATCGGAACCGAGGTCCCAAGGTCTTTTCGCCCGTCAAGAAACTCCTTTTCCTACGCCGGTTGAGTAAAGAGACGCCCTGCTCCAGCTCATGACGGGGATTTTATCCGCGCCATCGGACACAGCAGCGGTCGGCATCCGCGCCGACGCTGCCGAGTGTGCCTGATTCTACGAGGCGGCCAATCGAGGACGTGTTGCTGAGGGAGGGCATAGCGGAACAAGCGGGGAGGTCATTGGCCAGCGGGCGACAGCCACGCGCAGCAGCCAGTGTGGCTGGTTACCTGCGCGAGGGGCGGGTGGTCAACGTGTTTTTCAGGTGCTGGCTTTCTTGCGCGGACGTGCCGGTTTATCGCTGGGGGACGGGCGGCTGGCAAGGTAGCGGGTGATCGCCTGGACGCCACGTTGCAAGTGATGCTGCAGCGCCTGGACGGTTTCCTCGACCTGCTTGTCCCGCGCCAGCTCGAACAAATGCCAGTGGTCTTCCTGGGACAGCTTGCCCAGTCCCATGTCGGACAGGTTGAAGCGCAGAAAGCGTTCCTCTTCGCTCAAGCCTTCGGCGACCAGGGCAAGCAGGCGCTTGTTGGGAGCCTTGGCATAGAGCGACATGTGGAACAGCCGATTGAGGCGGCCCATTTCGCTGTAGTCGCTTTCGATTTCCAGCTGCTCTATGTAATGGCGGGCCTGGGCCAGATCCTGCTCGTCCAGCAGCGGGATCGACTGACGCAGGGCTTCGGACTCCAGCAGGCTGCGCAGTGCATAGGCATCGAAGGCATCTTCGCTGATCAGCGGCGCGACGACAGCGCCTTTATGGGTTTCGACCCGCAACAGCGATTGCGCTTCCAGTTGGCGCAGGGCTTCACGCACCGGCATGCGGCTGACGCCGAACAGGGTTGCCAGTTCTTGCTGGCGCAACGCCGTACCACTGGGCAGGCGGCCATCAAGAATGGCGCTGCGCAATTTTTCTTCAATGATGCCCCGGGCCATGTGTGCAGGAGGCTGTTCATTCCCCAGCACCCGACACAGGAAGCTTTCCTTACCGGTTTCGCGCGTTACCATATTTTTCTATCTAGGCCAGGCTAAATATTGGATCCAAATTACCCTAGGTACTGCATGACGACTTGTCAAACCAAGGGTAGATGTGAGTTACGCCTTCCGCGTCGACACGGTCGCCTTATATTCAAGGGGACCCCGAAGGTCATTTATTTGACGTCAGCAGGGAGGGAGGGGTTAAGAGGGCACTATCTTAACCTTTTTTGACGCCGCTGACGGTAGGGCAAAGGGATGAGCGGGAGGAGGGGCCGGACGGGCTGGAGATGCGGCGGCTCTGGCACCGCATCCTCGCGGTTGCTCAGCGCGGTAAACGTCCTGATACAAAGTGTTGCAGGTCGTTGAAGCCAGGCGTCGAGGCGTGCCCTGGTGTTACCAGCGAGTCAATGAAGGCTTCATCTTCGGCAGTGATTTTGACTTCCAGCGCCTTGGTGTAGGTATCCCACTGCTGCTCGGTACGCGGGCCGACAATGGCCGATGTCACCGCATGGTTATTCAGCACCCAGGCAATGGCGAATTCGACGATGCCGACACCTTTGTCGCGGGTGTATTGCTGAATCTGCTGGGCGATCTGCAACGACTCGGCACGCCACTCGGTTTCCAGGATGCGCTTATCCTGGCGCCCGGCGCGGCTGTTGCTGTCCGGTGTAGCGTTGGGCGCGTATTTGCCGCTGAGTACGCCACGGGCCAGTGGGCTGTAAGGTACGACGCCCAGACCATGGTAGGCAGCCGCCGTGATTTGCTCGATCTCGGCCTGGCGGTTGACGATGTTATACAGTGGTTGACTGATGACAGGCTTGTCCACGCCCAGGCGCTGAGCGATGTTGACGATCTCGGCGATGCGCCAGCCGCGATAATTCGACAGGCCCCAGTAGCGGATCTTGCCCTGGCGGATCAGGTCGCCGATGGCCGACACGGTCACCTCCAGCGGCGTATTGTGATCTTCCTTGTGCAGGTAGTAGATATCCACATAGTCGGTGTCCAGGCGCGTCAGGCTGGCATCGATGGCATTGAAGATATGCTTGCGACTCAACCCGGCACGATTCGGCACGCCGTCTGCCGGGCCGATGGCCACTTTGGTCGCCAGCACCCAGTCACTGCGTCGCGAAGCAATGGCTTCACCGACGATTTCTTCCGAGCGCCCGGCGTTATACACATCTGCTGTGTCGACAAAGTTCACGCCCTGATCCCAGGCTTTGTCGATGATACGCAGCGACTCCTCGGTACTGGTCTGTTCGCCGAACATCATGGCGCCCAGGGTGAGCGTGGAAACCTTCAGGCCTGATTGGCCAAGCGTGCGATAAATCATGCTCGATATCCTCATGGTCGTGAGTGGGAGAGACAGGACACAGGAACATACTGTTCTTTTTATCCCGGGTCGCAAAGGACTCTAGTCCACTGACGATGGCTCTGCGCCGGGGAGTCTGGCCCGACGTCCACTGATAAAGCACAAGGCACCGCCCAGCAGGGTCAGCCCGCTGAGCACATAGAACATGCTTGCAGGTGGTGAGTTGATCAGCAGGTAACCGCAGATCACCGGGCTCAGCGCGCCACCGAAGGCCGCCAGGTTCTGTGCGCCGTAATAGCTGCCGCGTAGCGCCTCGGGGGCAATGGTGTCGACGAACAGATACTCGGCCGGATAAATGATCATCTCGCCCAGGGTGAAGACGAACATCGCGGCGCACCACGCCACAAGGCTGTGGGCGAAGCTGAAACCGATCAGCCCGGCAGCGAACAGCACGGTGCCGAGTACGATCAGATACGGCAGCTGTTCACGCTTGAGAAAGCGGCCGATCTGATACTGCATCAGGATCACCGTGATGGCGTTGCAGGCGAGCACGGCGGAAAGAATTTTCAGGGCGTTGTCGGCACTGTCAGTGACCAGCAGGAACTGCGACAGGTACAGGGTGTAGCGCCCATGCACGATGGTGCTGAGCAGACTGCCGCCGGTGAACAGAATCAGCGTGCGGTCGTTTTTCAGAGTGATCAGGGTGGCGAGAAAGCTCTGTGGTTTTGCCTGCTCATCGCGGGGGCTGGGCGGGATGCCGATCATCAGGAACACGCTGGCGAAGGCAATGCCACTGGCAATCAGAAAGGGGGCCAGGGGCAAATGCCCGGCGATGATCACGCCCAGCATGGGGCCGGTGGCGTAACCGATATTGGTCAGGGTGTAGCGCAGGGAGAACACCTTGGCGCGCAGGCCGATGGCCAGGTTCTCACTGATGATCGCCTTGGAGCCGATCAGGAACAGCGCCGATGCGGTTTCGGTGATCACCAGGGTCAGGGTGGTCAGGTACAGGTTATGGGCGAAGGTCAGCAGGGTGAAGCCGATCGAGCTGGACAGCATGGCCATGATCAGCAGCTTGCGCTTTTCCAGACGGTCGATGATGTAGCCGCCGTAAAGCCCCAACAGTGTTGCAAGGAACACCGCGATACCCATCAGCAGACCAACGTCCTGTTGATCCAGACCCAGCCGTCTGCTGAGGAACAATGTCAGCAAGGGACTGGTGATTGCCCGACTGATCACGATGGTCAGCGAGCAAATCATCAGACGGCGGATGACAAGCGAATAGGTAGCCACGGCGTTTTGAAGTCCTTGTCGGATTCAGCAGGCTGAATCCTGTTGGCGACGAATTGTGGAGGCGGACTATGGGGCGAATTGTGGGAGCGAATTCATTCGCGAAGAGGCCGGTACATCCAATACATCTTGCTTGGCTGTAACACCGCTTTCGCGAATGAATTCGCTCTCACTATTTGCTCCCTTCATCCGCTCCCCGCGAGTCCGCTCTCATCATGAGAGGGGCTCGCCGGTGAAGAGGTTACTGCCCTTTGTTGGTCTCGATCTTCGCCACCGCACCATCCTCCAGACCCCATTTCTTCAGGATCTTGCCGTAGGTGCCGTCATCGACCATGGCCTGCAGGGTCTCGGCGATGGCGCTGGCCAGTTCAGGATTGGCCTTGTTGACGCCAAGGCCGGTGAACTGCTTGGAAATCGCCAGGCCGATCGGTTTGTAGGTGTCCTTCTCCAGGGTCATCAGGTACGGAATGGTCTCGCTGCCTTGCATGGCCGCGTCCAGGCGACCCTGGCGCAGTTGCGCGCGGGCATCGGCCGAACCTTCGGAGCCGATCACTTCGATAGCCGGCTTGCCTGAGGCTTCGCAGTTGGCCTTGCTCCACTCGGCGATTTCGGCAGGCCAGGTGGTACGACGGCTGGTGCCGACTTTCTTGCCGCACAGGTCGGTCAGTTTCTCGATGTCACTGCGCTTGGCCAGGGTGTAGAGCTGCGGGCCGCTGGTGAAATAGTCGACGAAGGTTACGGACTTCTGGCGTTCGGCTGTATCGGTCATGCCCGACAAAATGATGTCGAAACGTTTAGTGACCAGGCCGCTGACCATCTGCTCGAAAGCGGTTTCCTGCCAGGCAACCTTGACTCCGAGGCGTTCGGCCAGGGTATTGCCCAGGTCGACATCCAGGCCGGTCAGGGTATTGGTGGCGGTGTCCTTGAAGTCCATCGGCGGATAGTTCGGCACGATGGCGGCGATGATCACGCCTTTTTCCTTGATGCTGGCTGGCACTGCGGCAAAGGCCGTGGCGCAGCTCATCAGGCTGGCGAGCAGGGTAGGGACGATCAGGTGTTTGAAATTCTTCATGGGGCGTTCCCGTTTGTTTTCAGAGTTAAGTGCGAACGGCAGAAATGAAGCTTTGCGTACGTGGGTTTTGTGGACTTATTAGAATGTCTTCCGGGCTGCCGGCCTCCACTATCTGGCCGCCGTCCATGAACACCATGCGGTTGGACACTTCGCGAGCGAAGCCCAATTCATGGGTCACGACGATCATGGTCATGCCGGTGTGCGCCAGGTCGCGCATCACCGACAACACTTCGCCAACCAGCTCCGGGTCGAGGGCAGAAGTGGGTTCATCGAACAGCATCAACTTGGGCCGCATGGCCAGCGCGCGGGCAATCGCGACGCGCTGTTGCTGACCTCCGGACAACTCCACCGGATAGGCGCCGCGCTTGTCGGCCAGACCGACCCGCGCCAACAACTCCAGGGCATCTTCCTGGGCTTCCTTGGGCGAGCGCTTGAGCACCTGGCAGGGGCCTTCGACGATGTTTTGCAACACGGTCATGTGTGGAAACAGATTGAAGCGCTGGAACACCATGCCGGTCGCCAGGCGCTGGCGGGCGATCTGGGCATCGGTCATCTCGTGCAGCTTGTTGCCGACCACGCGATAGCCGACCAACTCGCCGTCGACCCAGAGACCGCCCTTGTCGATCTTCTCCAGCTGATTGACGCAGCGCAGCAGGGTGCTCTTGCCGGAGCCGGACGGGCCGATGATGCACAGCACCTCACCCTGGTCCACTTCCAGGCTGACGTCCTTGAGGGCGTGAAAACTGTCGTAATACTTATGCAGGTTGACGGCCTTGACGATGCTTCTCATGGGTAGTCTCCTCGGGCCGTCTTATGAGCGCTTGCCGGCGCCGCGCGCGAAGCGCAGCTCCAGACGGCTCTGACCGAATGAAAGAACGGTGACCACGGCCAGGTACCAGATACCGGCAACGATCAGCAGCTCCATCACCCGGGCGTTGGCGTAGTAAATGTTCTGGGCGTTGTGCAGCAACTCGGAGTACTGGATGACGCTGGCCAGGCTGGTCATCTTCACCATGCTGATGAATTCGTTGCCCACCGGCGGCAGGATCACTCGCATCGCCTGGGGCAGAATGATGCGGCGCAGGGCCTGCAGGCGCGGCATGCCGATGGACTTGGCGGCTTCATACTGGCCGGTATCCACCGACAGCAGGCCGGCGCGGACCACTTCGGCGGTGTAGGCGCCCTGGTTGATGCTCAGGCCCAGCAGCGCGGCGACGAAGGGCGTCATCATGCTCACTGTGTCGAACTGCAACACGCCGGGAATGCCGATCACCGGGAAGATCAGCGCCAGGTTGAACCACAGAAGCAGTTGCAGGATCAGCGGCGTGCCGCGAAACAGCCAGGTGTAGGTGATGGCCACGTAGCGCAGGATCGGGTTCTGCGACATGCGCATGATCGCCGCGATGACCCCGATCACTACGCCCAGGGCCATGGCCAGGATCGACATGATGATGGTGTTGGCCAAGCCCCAGAGGATCGCCTGGGACGTCAGGAATTCACCGATATACGCCCACTCGATCTGCCCCTTGGCGAAAGCCCGGGCCAGACCGAACAGGGCGATGACGATCAGGGTCGCGAAGAAGATCCGGCCGTAGTAACGACGCGGGACGTGCTCGTACTGAGTAATGTCGAACTGATCCTCAGTCTTTTTGCGTGCCTGCTGCAAACGCGCGGTTTCGTTCTGGTTCATGGGGTTCTCATCAAGCAAGACATGACTGATCTAACAAATCTCTCTGCGGGAGAGAGTCCAGTGGGAGCGAGTCTGTGGGAGCGAATTCTGTGGGAGCGAATTCATTCGCGAATAGGCCAGTACTTCCGACGCATTTGTATCGTCTGTAGCAGCGCTTTCGCTCCCACAATCGTTCCCGAAGTCGTTCCCACCTTGTCCTGTGTTTCAAATACGGAAACCGCCGTAGTTCGCGGTCCACTGCTGCTGCCCGACCAGCGCGGTCTTGAGCCGTTCCAGTTGCTCGCGCACCCGCTCCGGCGCCGTGCCGCCGCGTCCACTGCGGGCGGCAATGGCGGCTTCCAGCGTCAGGCAGTCACGCACCTCGGGGGTCAGTCGCTCATCGACTTCGGCAAGCATGGCCGGGGTGACTTCCCACAGTTCAAGTTGGTGTTTCTCACATAGCTGCACCAGAGCGCCGGTGATCTCGTGGGCGACCTTGAACGGCACGCCGCGCAACGACAGCCAGTCCGCCACCTCGGTGGCCAGGGTGAAGCCCAAAGGTGCCTGGCGGCGCAGTTCGTCGACCTGGACCTGCATCGTCGCGACCATCCCGGCCATGGCGGGCAACACCAGTAGCAGGGTGTCCACGGTGTCGAGGACGTGATGCTTGTCCTCGCTAAGGTCACGGTTGTACGACAGCGGCAGGGATTTCAGGGTCGAGAGCAGGCCGGTGAGATTGCCGATCAGGCGACCTGCCTTGCCCCGCGCCAGCTCGGCAATATCCGGGTTCTTCTTCTGCGGCATGATCGAGCTGCCGGTTGCGTAGCCGTCATCCAGTTGGACCCAGCGAAACTGCCGCGAGGACCACAGGCAAAACTCTTCGGCCAGACGGGAAATGTTCACTCCCAACATGCTCGCGGCGAACAGGAATTCAGCGACATGATCACGGCTGGCCACGGCATCGATGGAGTTCTCGCAGGTGCCGTCGTAGCCCATTTCCCTGGCCGACAATTCAGGCTGCCGGGCGATGGCGGAACCGGCCATGGCTGCCGCGCCCAGGGGCGACAAAGCGGTGCGCGCATCCCAGTCGACCAGGCGCTGCACATCGCGCAGCATGGCCTGGGCGTGCGCCAGCAAGTGGTGGGCGAAGACGATGGGCTGTGCCTGCTGCAAATGGGTGAAGCCGGGGCAGATGCTCTCGATATGCTGTTCGGCCTGCATCACCAGGGCCTGCTGCAGGTTCAGCACTTCGCTGGCGATCCGCCGTGCATGGTCACGCAGGAACAGACGCAGATCATTGGCGGTCTGGTCGTTGCGTGAACGTCCGGCGCGCAGCTTGCCGCCCAGCGCGCCGAGGCGTTCGGTCAGCACCCGTTCGATAAAGGTATGCACATCTTCGTCACCCGGCGTGGGGTGCAAACGGCCTTCGCGAAAGTCATTACCGATCCCGTCCAGGGCTTCGAGCATGCTCCGTGTTTCCGCTTCGTCGAGCAGCCCGGCGCGCTGTAATTCACGGGCATGGGCACGGGAGCCAGCCAGATCGTAGGGCGTCAGGCGGAAGTAATCGTCAGGGCAACGGGACAACGCCGCCAGCGCTTTGGCCGGGCCGCTCTTGAAGCGCGCGCCCCAGAGACGATCGGTAGATTCGGACATTGCGGGTTCCTCTTGCGAAAACACGAATAAATAACAACAGGCCATGGTGGGTATGGCGTTGCGGGTTTCGGAGGGCAGTTGCGAAGTTCAGGTCCTGATCGATATGTCAGGTTTTTATCTGCTTTACATCGGCGCTGTTCACGCTGATCGGAGAAGTCGATTCAAGGTTGCCAATGGCCATTATCTATGTTCATTATTGCGGCTCGGCTATGTTCTTGTTGTAGGTCAAAGCCTGTTGAATATGGCGAACGAGGTCAATCAGTTTTATGGAAACCCCACTTTCCACTTCTGGAAACTTGCCACCCCGGCCGGCAAGTCGACCTCCGTTATCGCTCAGCGGGCTGGATTTCAAATTGCTTCGGGTGTTCAAGGCAGTGGTCGAGGCCGGTGGTTTCAGTGCCGCACAAAACGAGCTGAATGTGGGCCTCGCCGCCATCAGCAAGCAGATTTCCGACCTGGAAATCCGCATCGGTATGCGCCTGTGTACGCGAGGCCGGGAAGGCTTTTGCCTGACCGAGGAGGGCAAACTGGTGTATCAGGCGTCCATCGATTTATTTGCCTCGGTGGACAGTTTTCGTGACCGGCTTAGTTCGGCGCAAAATGAACTGATCGGCGATTTGAATATTGGTGTGATTGATAACACCGTGTCCGATGTTAATTCACCGCTTATTGCGGCGCTGCGCAAGTTACATGATGAGGCGCCGAAAGTAAGATTGCGCCTGCATGCGGCGCAACTGGATGAAATTGAACGCGGTGTGGTGGAGGGGCGGCTGATTGTCGGCATCGTGCCGGTTTATCAGCGACGTGAAGAGTTTGATTATTTTCCGTTGTATGAAGAGTGGTCCAGGGTCTACTGCGCTCGTGGTCACGCATTGTATGACGTCCCAGCCCATGAGGTTGATGGTGAAGTGTTGCGCCAGCATGAGGTAATCAACCACCGCTACGCCATTCACAACGACAAGACCCGGTTCGTCAGTTACAGCAGCCAGGCGCCATCGGCGTCACAGGTCGAGGCGGTGGCGATGCTGATCCTGACCGGACGCTTTATCGGTTTCCTGCCGGAGCACTACGCCGCGCCGCTGATCGGCAACGGCACCTTGCGTGTCCTGTGCCCGGAAACGATCAGCATCGGCACCTCCCTGAGCCTGATCCTGCGCCACAACACCCCGCGCAGCCCGCAGGTCAAAGCCTTTGCGGCGGCGCTGGGGGTGGATCTGAAGGTCATTACCTGACGTAGAACGCTGTTGGAGCGAGGCTTGCCCGCGAACCAGACGACGCGCAGTATCAGGTAAACCGCGTCGAGCCATTCGCGGGCAAGCCTCGCTCCAACGGGTAGGTAGCGCCTCCTTTTAGAAATCGACGGTGGCCGACAACTTGAACGTGCGTGGCTCGCCCTGGGTCAGGTAGTTGTTCGCCGTGGAAGCCGAGGCCCAGTAGGCTTTGTTGGCGACGTTTTCCAGGTTGGCGCGCAGGGTCACGTTGCGTTCGTCGAGTTTGAATTGATAACGACCGCCGAGATCGACGCGGGTCCAGGCCGGGATACTCAGGGTGTTGGTGCTGTTCACGTATTGCCCGCCGGTTCGCAGCAGCCGGGCATTCAGGGCTGCGCCCTTGAGCCCCGGAATATCCCAGTCGCCGCCCAGATTGAACTGGAAGCGCGGCACGCCTGCGGCGCGGTTGCCATCGGTAAGGCCACCCGCGGTCTTGCTCAGCTCGGTGTCCATCCATGCCGCACCGGCCAACAAGCGCAGCCCCTGGATCGGCTCACCGAACAGGTTCAGCTCGGCGCCCTTGTTGACCTGTTCGCCATCAACGCTGAACGTTCCGAGGACTGAGCCGGCATTCGGGTAAGTGGCGCTGTTGGGCTGCTCGATGCGGTACACGCCGAGGGTTGCGCCGAAGCTGTCCCAGTCCAGCTTGACCCCGGCCTCGGTCTGCTTGCTGCGCTTGGGCGGGAACACTTCGTTGGGGTTGGTCACGCCGGTAGTCGGCGAAGTCGGTCCCTGGGCCAGGCCTTCGATACGGTTGGCATAGAACGACACATGCTCCCACGGCTTGATGACCAGGCCGTACACAGGCGTCGTAATCGACTCATCGTAGTTCGAGTTGCGCACGCCCGTGGCGGTGTTCCAGGCGTCGACTTCGATGGTCTGACGACGCACGCCTACTGTCAGCAGCACCCGGTCATCGAGCAAGCCCAGGGTGTCGGAGGCGGCGACGCTTTTCATGCGATTCTTGCCGACGACGCGCGGGTCATGCAGGTCGCTGCCGAAGTAGGTCGCCGGTGGCACGGGGCGGGCCACTCGCACCGGGTTATACAGGTTGCCCGGGAAGCGGCTGGCGGTGTACAGCGCCTCATAGGCCGAGCGCTGCTCGCCCCAGACGCCGGACAGGCCGAAGTTCATCTTGTGGCTGA
Organism: Pseudomonas sp. Pseusp88; assembly: GCF_047303955.1. Taxonomy (NCBI): domain Bacteria; kingdom Pseudomonadati; phylum Pseudomonadota; class Gammaproteobacteria; order Pseudomonadales; family Pseudomonadaceae; genus Pseudomonas; species Pseudomonas sp. Pseusp88. Next base: position 16,910 of record NZ_JBGLYM010000009.1, read on the forward strand.
CCGGCCCGGTCTGGAAATGCCCATTGAGGCCGCCCATGGCACTGGTGTTGTCCTCGTCGTGAGGCGGATAGAGGAAGCCGCCTCGCGCCGCACCACTGGCATCGCTGGTATAGAGCGAGGAATAGATGCCGTTCTCCCGAGTGTGTTTGGCGCCGCCGCCGGCATACACCGTCCAGTTATCGTTGAGGTCGTACTCGCCGTTGACCATGCCGAAAGTGTCCTCCAGCTGCGACCAGGTCCAGTCCTGTGAATAGTTGTTCCTGGCTGACGGCGCGTGGGGCACCGATGTACCGCTCGGGTAGACCACGGCGCGACCTTCGTTGATGCGCTCCTTCTGGTAGCCCAGGTCGGTTGACAGGCGCAGGCGCTCACTGCGGTAGTCCAGGCCGATGGTCGCCAGCACGCTGCGGTGGGCTTCGTCATCGATGGCGGTGCCGCCCTCGTGCTGGGCCAGGTTGATGCGTGCGCCGAACTGGTTGTTCTCGCCAAAGCGCTGGCCCAGGTCAAGATGCTCGCCCACTTGGCCGCCGCTGCTGTAGTCGGTGGTGAAGCTGCGCGTCGGCGTGTCCTGAGCGCGTTTGGACACCAGATTGACGCTGCCGCCAATCCCGCTGCCACCCGGCGTTACGCCGTTGACGAAGGCATTGGGGCCTTTGAACAGCTCGACCCGCTCCAGCGCCTCGGTGGTGATGATCTGCCTCGGCAGCACGCCATAGAGGCCGTTGAACGAGATATCTGCGGTATCCAGTGGCAGGCCACGAATGGTGAAGACCTGGGAAAAGTTACCGAAGCCTGCAGACTGGCGTACCGAGGCATCATTGAGCAGCACATCCCCCACGGTGCGGGCCTGCTGGTCGGCGATGGTCTTGGCGGTAAAGCTGACCACACTGAACGGTACGTCTTTGATTTCCTGATTGCCCAGCACACCAAGGCGCGCGCTGCGGGCGACCTGACCACCTTCGTAGGTGTCACCTGCGCTGCTGCTCAGCTCGCCGTTGATCGTGGTCGCGCCCAGTTCCACGGCATCACCGGCATTGACCACAGGGGCGACGGTATAGCCATTGTCGCCAGTGCTTAGCAAGGTATAGCTGCTGTCCGCCAGCAAGTGAGTAAAGCCGTCCTGAACTGTGTAGCTGCCTTGCAGGCCTTCACTCTGGCGATTGTTCAGCAACGTGGCATCGAACGACAGCGGCACGCCGGTCTGGGCGGCGAACTGCGCCAGGACCTGGCCAAGCGGGCCGGGAGCAATGGCAAAGGTGCGTGCCACGCTGCTCTCGACAGCTTGTGCGGCCCGGGCACTGTGCAGCGGTAGCGTGGCCGTCAGGGCAATGGCGATGCTCAGTGCTTTCAGGTGGAAAGGATTGAAGCGTGAGCGGGGCTGGAGCGACCTGGGCATCATTGTTCGGTATTCCTGTCGGCGCAGATAAATGGAGGCGTTATCTGCACACCGGACGAGGCGGAAAAAGGTATCAGCGGATTCGAAAAATTTTTACGACTGACGCGGTTCAATCGCCACCCAGTAGCGCGTCAGGCTGCTGAGGGTGACCGGCAGGGTGCTTTGCAGCAGGCGCAGGCTGGCGTCGGTGTCGCGCAGCGGGAACGCCCCGGACACTCGCAGATTCGCCACGCTGTCATGGCAGCGCAGCATGCCGGGACGATAGCGCCCCAGTTCGCCCAGCAGATCCGCCAGGCGCATATTGCTCGCCAGCAGCATGCCGTTTTCCCAGCTCAGGGCATTGGCATCCAGCGGCTCGGCAGGCAGCACGGCGACGCGGTTAAAGGCGCCTTGTTCACCTGCATTGAGTATCAGGCTCTGGCTGGCGTCGGCGGGTTGCAGGGCCACTGCGCCTTCCAGTACCGCAACCTTGCTGCGTGGACCGTCGCTGCGCACGCTGAAGCGCGTACCCAATGCGCGGGCGCTGCCCTGATCGGTCTCGACGATAAAGGGCCGTGAGGTGGGCGCAGGATCCTTGGCGGTGCTGATCAGCAGTTCACCGCTCAGCAATCTGATCCGTCGCTCATTGGCGTTGAAGATGATATTCACCGCGCTGGCGGTGTTGAGCAGCAGGCGCGAGCCATCGGGCAGGGTCAGGTTCTTCTGTTCGCCGACGGCCGTGCGCTGGTCGGCTGTCCATTGCTGCCACGGCAGCTCCTTGCTAGCCAGCCACAGCGCCGGTCCGCCAAGCAACAACAGACCCAGGCGATTGAGCGCCTGGCGCCGGCCGATGCCGGGGTTTCGGCTGATGCGATGCAGGGTCTCGGCGTTCATCGAGCCCGGCACCTTGCGCAAATCACCGAGCAGCGATTCGGCCCGTTGCCAGGCTTGGGCGTGCTGGGCGCTACGGTTGCGCCAGGATTGAATCGCGCGATGGTCCTCGTCGGTCGCCGCCCCGGACTGCAACTGCACCAGCCAGTCGGCGGCCTCGCCGAGGATCTGCGGGTCGATGGGGGGATTCATCAGGCCACGCTCAGACAGGCGAGGAAAGCGTCGCGCATGTAGCGTTTGACGCTGATCAGGGAGACGCCAAGTTCAGCGGCGATCTGTGGATAAGTCAGGCCGTCGATCTGCGACAGCAGGAAAGCGCGGCAGGTCGTGTCCGGCAATTCACGCAACATGGCTTCGACGCGGTACAGCGCTTCGAGGATCAGCAGGCGGGTTTCCGGCGAGGGCACCTGCGGCTCGGGCAGGTGCGCGATACTCTCCAGATAGGCCCGCTCCACGTCCTGTCGCCGCCAGCGGTCGATCACCAGGCCCTTGGCGATATGGGTGAGCAGGGCACGTGGCTCACTGCCCAGATGCTGCACCTGACGGCTGAGCACCCGCAGGAAAGTGTCATGGGCCAGGTCCGCCGCATCGCTGGCATTACCCAGTTTGCGCCCGAGCCAACCCTGCAGCCAGCTGTTGTGCTCGCTGTACAGGGTATGGAAATGCTGATTGAGGGAACGATCGGCTGACGACATGGAAGCCACTGACTTCGCTCCGGGCGTTCATGCCCGAATGTAATTAAGAATTGATCGCATTCTAACTACGTGCGGGGCCAAGTAGCAATTAGCCAGAGGCATATCCTGTGGGAGCGAGGCTTGCCCGCGAATGATTCGACACGGTTTACCAGGTTCGCCGTGTCGTTTGGTTCGCGGGCAAGCCTCGCTCCAACGTCAATCAACCTCAGGCCTTCATGGCTGGCAGCCCCCAAGCCTCCAGCGGAAAATCCGCCAGAGAGCCCAGCAACAGATCCGCATGCTCGTACTGCTCAACCGGCATATGCGAATCCGGTACAGCCACGGCGTACATCCCGGCGGCCTTGGCGGCGGTTACGCCGAAGGGTGAGTCTTCGAACACCAGGCAATCGGCGGGCGCAATCCCCAGCTTGCTGGCGGCAACCAGGAAAATATCCGGAGCAGGCTTCGCCGCACCGACCTCAGGGTGATCCGCTGTGACGACGGTTTCGAACAGCTCGAACCAGGCCTGATGGCGCTCGGTCTTGGCGTGGAAGTAATGGATCGACGAACTGGTACCGACGGCGATGGGGATGTCATGTGCCGCCAGATGTCGCACCAGTGCTTCGGCGCCGGGCATCGGCAAGGCAAGAGGGAAGCGCTCGTCAAGCATGGGCTGGCGCACCTCAAGGAACTCGTCCACCGAGAGCGGCAGCTCCAAAGCGTTGATCACATACTCGGAGAAATCCCGGGCGCCACGGCCGATGGTGTTTTGCTTGAGCGCCCAATCGAAACTTTTGCCGTAGCGTTTGGCAATCAGGTCGGTGACTTCGGTGTAGACACCCTCGGTGTCCAGCAGCAGCCCATCCATATCGAAAATCACCGCTTTGACCGGGCCCCGCGGATTTTGCTGTGCGCTCATTATCGAAAATCTCGTGTTGTTTTTTGAAATAGGTCTCAGCCTACAACTTGCACAAAGAAAATGGCTAGCGACTATCCTTGCGTCGCCGCACGAAATGCCGGCTGGCAGGTCACAGCAAGCGGAAAAAAAGCGCAGTACGCCACACAACGGGCATAAGACCGGGTGATGGCAAACCCCAAGTGATAACCTCTCCCCGATTTACGGCAGCCTCATGGTTGCCGGGTCGCCCCAGCCCACTGCGGGATCAGGGAAGAGTTTCCATCCAACATACGGACACGGTCGAGTTAACACATGAGCAAAACAGCAGGCATCGTAGTAGGCGTCATCGTCGTAGCAGGGGCATTGGCCACTGGCGGAGCGTGGTACACGGGCTCACGCCTGGAAGGTGTGCTGCGGGACTCGATCGACAAGGCCAACGCGCAGATCAACGGCTCCCTGGGCCGCGACAACAAAATGAGCATTGAGCTGACATCGTTCGAGCGCGGCACCTTCAGCAGCGTTGCCCACTACAGCCTGAAGATTCATGACGAGAACCTGTCCGAAGGCAATAAAGACGTGGCCTTCCAGTTTGTCGATCATATCGAGCACGGCCCGATTCCTTTCTCGCGCCTGAAGAAGCTGAACCTGGTGCCGGTCATGGCCCTGAGCCGCTTCGAGCTGGAAAAAACCGAGATGACCGAGAAGTGGTACACCGTGACCAAAGGTGTAGCGCCACTGCACGGTGACGTCGTCGTTGGCTATGACCGTGCTGTCGCCGGCAATCTGCAACTCACGCCGCTGGAGATCAAGGACGCGGGCAACACCGTGAACTTCTCCGGCCTGAATCTCAACTTCGAAGGCACGGCCGAAGCCGAGAAAATCAAGGCTGTCGGCAATCTGGACAATCTGGTGCTGGACATCGTCGGCGAAGAGCAGCCGATGAAGATCGAATTCAAAGGCATGACTTTCGACACCGGCGGCACCAAGGGTAAATCCGGTTTCTACCTGGGTCACACCAACGTCAAGTTCGATAACCTGTCGGTAGAAGCCGCGGGCACACCGCCTGTTGTCATCAAGAGCTTCGCCAACACCAACCTGATGCAGGAAGAAGGCGGCAATCTGGCCGGGCAGATCAACTACGACATCGGCATGATCAGCTTCAATGGCAATGACATTGGTTCGGCATCAATGGCCTGGAAATTCAGCAACTTCGACGTCACTGCGACCCAGGCGCTGTACCAGCTGTATCAGACCAAGATCATGCCTCAGCAACAGGCGGCAGCCCTGGCTGATCGCCCATTCGAGCTGAACCTGAGCAAGGCCGATCAGGACTGGCTCAACGCCGAACTGGAAAAACTCCTGGCCGGCAAACCTCACGTCGAGCTGAGCAAGTTGGGGCTCAAGACCGCCAACGGCGAAAGCCATATGAGCCTGGCTGTCGACCTGGCCGATCCGGGCAAACTGGATCAACAGGAAAGTTCGGCTGATCTGGGCAAGAACGCCATCTCGCAACTGGACGCCAAACTGGTCCTGTCCAAGCCGATGATGAAAGACCTGTCGCTGCTGCAAGCCAAGTTCACCCTGGGTGACCAACTGGACGCCAAGACCATGGACGAGTCAGCCACTGCCGCCGCCGATATGGTTGCGGGCATGGCCACCGCCCTGCAGATCGCCAAGGTCGAAGGCGACAACGTGGTTTCCAGCCTGCACTACGCCGCGAACACCGTGGACTTTAACGGCGAGAAAATGCCGCTTGAGCAGTTCGTCAACAATATGACCAGCAAGGTTGGTCAGCTGGGTGGTAGCGGGGAAGCGGCGGAGTAATACTCCGGGTTGAGGTATTTATCCTGTGGGACCGGCTTCAGCCGGGAAGGCGTCTTCCCGGATGAAGCCGGTCCCACATTAAACCCGCGATTTGTTTCAAACCCCGCTGATAAACCTCATCGCATCCCGCACCACCACCTGCTCGCGCATCCCGCCCATCTGCTGAATCACCAACTGCTCGATCAGGCGGCTGCCGTCGTCGTTGCTGGTGTCGATGCTGTATTCCGGATTCAACGGCGCCTCATAAGGGCTGTCGATACCCGTGAAATTCTTGATCCGGCCTTCGCGTACGGCGCGGTACAGACCCTTGGCGTCGCGTCGGGCGCATTCGCTCAACGGCGTGTTGACGTGGATCTCGACGAACTGATCGGCGTTCAGGTGCTGCCTGACCGCATCACGGTCGGCGCGGAACGGTGAGATGGCCGAGACGATCACAATCAGTCCGGCATCGACCATCAACTTCGCGACCTCGGCAATACGGCGGATATTCTCATGGCGATCACCATCGCTCATGCCCAGGTCCTGGCAGAGCCCCTGGCGCAGGCGATCACCGTCGAGCATGTAGCTGTGCAGGCCACTGGCTTGCAGAGATTGATCCAGGCGGTTGCCCAAGGTGGATTTGCCTGCGCCGGACAGCCCGGTCAACCAGATACAGCAGGCGCGCTGTTGTTTCATTTCTTCGCGCTGGCCGCGCTCGACCATCATGACGGGCGCTATCAGGGTCGGGCGCTGCTCCTTGAGTTTGATATCAGTCATAGGCGAATAACTCGTAGTCACGTGCATAGACATCCCGGACACGACGGCGCACGGCTGCGCTGGAAAACGAAGCCGGGTCATGAGTCGGTGCCGGTGAGCGATTGATATGGGGCAGTTCAGCCTTGACGTGCAGATGCTCGCACAAGGTACGGAAGTCTGCGGCGAGGCTTTCCTGACGGCCAATGAAGTCGACTTCAATACGGCCCATGGTGTTTTGCAGGAAGTAATACTGTGGCGCGAAATGAATCTGTTTAGTCAGGTTTTCCGGGTGCAGCCAGTTATCGATAAATGCATTGAAACTTGGGTACTTACTGACCAGTTCATAGGCGGCCTTGTCACGACTTTGCGGGTTCTGCAGCAAGTAACTATAGGCCGACCAGGCGCGCTGTAGCGGATCGCGGACAAAGCCGAACTTGAAGTAGTGCTGATAACGCTCGTTGAACTGCTTCTCGTACCAATACAGCGGCATGTGCCCCGTTGGTGTGCTGCCGAACAGCGCTGTCGCCACACTGCTGCCCGCGCACTTGGGGACGTGGATGAACACGCACTCCAAATGGTCAAAGGCTGCGGGGAAGCGGTTTCTGCCGGACAGGGTCTTGTTCACGACCTGCCGATCAATGACGGAAAGACGCTCAAGCAGTAATTCACGCTGCGTCTTTGGAAGCAACTTCCAGAGTAAGCGATTCATCGAAGTGGCCTGTAGCGGGTGTTGAATAAGAGCCTGAGCCTACGCCCTGAAATTACCGGTGTGACAATCTTTTCATTAAATTTACGTTGGCTTGCCTAAGGTAAATTAATGTTCATGTTTGTAAGTTAACAGTTACAGATGCTGTCATATCGCTGTCACTGTATTTGTATAAGGCGGGTACAGGATAACCGTCATATGACTAAAGGGCCGCATACCTGGTTTTATATCTACCGGTCAGTTAGTTACGTGCGCTATTGAGCTGCGCACATGCCATTGCGCGACTTTCTGACAGGCACAAAAAAACCCGCCGAAGCGGGTTTTTCTCAAGACCATCCCGACAGCCTGTCAGAAAGCCGTCCCGGCCATGGTCGATCGTCCCTGATCCTGGTGCGCTCCCTGCACACCAGTCGTTGGATCCAATCTTACCCAGACCTTGTCGGACATGACAGGGTGAAATGCCGCGATGGCGTGTAAGCCTTTCGCTATGGCTGTATCACTTCAGGGGCGGTTGCCTACATACATGGCCGCCTGATCCAGCACGTCATCCAGCAAATCTTCCTCGTCATTCGAGAAATCTTCGTTATGACCTTCGTTACGGAACTCGGACAGCTCCCTGGCCGCCCTGTTGAGGTCCCCGGTTTCCCGGATTTCGCCGGCTACTTTCTGCAACAGCCCCGCAGGCCCTTGCTTGGCGTCTTTTTTCAGCAAATCGATCAATGCTTCCAGAGCGGTCAACAACTCTTTCTGTGCCATACCGCGCGACTCCTTCGTCGATTACCTTGCCCGAGGGCAACTGATTCGCCCGCGCTGCGCATCATGCCCGATTGACTGCCTGAGTTGATAAATAAGTGTGGCCCTGCTGCGGACATTTCGCTCACGCCTGAACCGATTTAGTCGATTCAGTGTCTTAAAACCAGCCGCGCCTGCACCCATTCAAGGCAAAACGAGACACAGCCCATGACCTGAGCAACCCGGCGTTGCGCGTTGTGGCCTGTTGCCCGAAGATTCCAGTGCTGCGAGTCATTCACCTATGGAAAGCGAAGCACGTGAGCCAATACCGAATTCAGGAAGCCGATCTCGATATCCCTGATGCCTGGCAGGATCAGAGCATCAACATCTTCAAATTGCCCGCCACGGGGAGCGCTAAAGAAGCCAGCTTCGTCATCAGTCGCGACCCCAGCCAGGGCGATACACCCTTCGCTGATTACGTCAGCCGCCAACTGCAGAGCGCGGAGCAGCAATTGCCCGGCTTCAAACTGGTCAAACGCTGGGACTTCATTCTCCACGGCCACGCCGCCACCTTGCTGGACTACACCTGGCAGCGCGAAGGTCGTGATCTGATGCTGCGCCAGGTATTCGTCGAGCGAAAACCTGCCGTTCTGATCACCACTCTGACCACTACGCCGGATGACATCGCGCACCACGACGCAGCCTGGAAACAGGCCATGCAGTCGCTGGTTCCGCAACCACAGGTTGTCTGACGCAGGTTAAGACCGTTCGATAAGCAATGCAGACCCGGCAATGGATGCACAGGCAGCAGCACGTTTAGGCGACGAAATAGCCCACGGCTTCGGCCTCGCGGCCATGATCGGCGGCGCAGTGGTGGGGGCCTTGATTGGCGCGGCCGTGATTGGCGCCACCGTGGCTACCGGCGGTGCGGCGTTGGCTATCATGGCCGGTTCCATTGCGGCGGGCGGTTTGTCGATGTTTCAGATCGTCAAGGGCCTGAGCACCATCTTCAAGCTGCCTGAACCCACGACTGGGGTGTTGATAAGAGGCAGTTTCGACGTCTATATCAATAGTCGCAACGCCATGCGCGCCGGAGCAGATGTTTCGGCGGTGTGCAGCGGGTTGCCGATGAACCATCCGATGTGGCCGTTCCCGGTGCTGATCGCCGAGGGCAGTGCGACGGTCTACATCAACGGTAAACCCGCTGCGCGACTGCAGAGCAAGATGGTCTGTGGCGCCCATATCAAGAGCGGCAGCGAAGACACCTTTATCGGCGGCCCAACCCTGACCGTGGCGTTCGTGCTCGATCTCGAGGGCTGGGTGCACACCGGTCTCGAAGCGCTTGGGCTGCTGGCAGCGGGCGGTGCATTGGTCCTGGCGGCCATGGCGGGTTTCGCGGCACTGGGTACCGCCTTGTTGATCGGTGCGACGGCCTGGGGTGGCATGGCGTTGCTGGGCGATCTGGGTGACCGCCTTGGGCCGGGGTATCGCGATCTATTGCAAGGTGTCGGCGCAATGGCGTTGCTGGGCGGCGGGGCCAGGCTGGCACTGCGCTCACCCAGAGGGTCTGCTCCTGCGGGTGCCCGTTCTGTTCCACCGACTACGCGTGAGGCTGCGAACGTAAACGCCCAGGCAGCGCTCAAGGCCAAACTGTCCGGTTTGCAAAAGGCCCAACAAAGTGCCGCAACCACCAGGACATTGCCGGATGGGCGTGTTCGTTATTACACAGAAGAAGTACCGGCGCGTAGTGCGGGTAAAACACGTGGTGCATCCTTTGTCACCGAGCATAATCCTGGGACCGGGCAGACGAGGCAGTGGATGGAGAGTTACGACCAATCGGGGAATGTAATTCGCGTTCATCCGAAAAGCATTAACGGGCAGCCTGTAAGCGCCCAGCATTACCCACCGACCGGAGCAGAATTGGAGAGCTGGAAATGACCTATTCGGCCAAAGATATGGCTGCCGAGCTTGAGAGAACGTTGATCGGCGGCTATTACCCGACCAAGGTGGCTAGCGTGGCATTCAAGATCTATCAGGATCATGGTCTTGAGATATCGGGACGTCTGGATCGGGATCTGCTGGTCTTGATGGCGATGGCCGAGGGCCCGGAATTCGAGATGAGCGAAGCAGAGTTTATCGACATGCTGGCCGATATCCGACGATGCAGCGAGTAAGCGATGCTCCTCTGGCAAGATCGTCGGTTATCAGGGGACGGGACTGGGCGACCAATTTATGAGCTGATAATCAACGGGCAAACGCAACGTCTGGCGGTGACTATAGGCAGTAACGGCTATATCGTCGGCGCGAACCCAGGAGGAGCTGTTAAGTGAAAACGATCAAACTGATGGCCGATTATGAATGCCATCCACTCTGGCACGTGTCGCCGGATGAGTTCGGCGATATCGACCCTGAGTCATTGCCAATTTCTACAGAGCTCCAAGCCGGGCTGAAAGCGTGGGCCCAGGACTACGACGCAACGCTGAACATGGATGCGCCGCAAGACTCGGGATTCGAGAGTGAAGAGCTGGAACAGAGGTTCAAGGCTCAAGGCCATCGATTGGCTGACCAACTGCGTGCGGAGTTGGGCAGCGATTTTGTTGTGACAACCCAGCTTTAGTGGCTACAACACGGTCCAGCCCTGACCGGCAGCTTTGCCACTGACAATCCTTATGGCTCGCCGAACCCACCACGCATTTGCGGAGGCGGTAAAAAGTGAAACCTTTTCTCTACGATTCCCCCATCTTGCCAGAGGGGTTTCGACTTCCAGTGCAGACGATTAGTCCTGCTGAATGAAAGACACAGGTACATGGTCTGTCAGCCAGATGCCATTTTCAGCCTAGAAAAAAGTGTATCCCTGTTGGTGCATGCGCAGGGATTCAACCTTTAAAGTCACAGGGTTTCCATAGCGCTTACCGACCGCAGTCGCCGTCTGAGTGTCTTGTGACAGATGTACATGGTGGCGAGAGCCTGGGATCAGACCTTGCTCCAGGATCGATTGCAGAAAGCATGTTGCTGCTTTTCGTTCACGGGTGGATGTTATGGAAGGCATCGAAAAATGACGTACCCATCACAAGTCGGGATGAGGCTGCGGATCAAGTTGTCGCAAAGCTTGTCCAACCCTGATGTTCGAAACTGCTGATCAAGGAAGCACGACTATTCCATGGATGCACAAGCAGCAGCGCGTCTGGGCGACGAAATAGCCCACGGCTTCGGCCTCGCAGCCATGATCGGCGGCGCGGTGGTGGGTGCCTTGATAGGCGCGGCAATCGTCGGCGCCACTGTGGCCACGGGCGGTGCGGCGCTGGCGATCATGGCCGGTTCCATCGCGGCGGGCGGCTTGTCGATGTTTCAGATCGTCAAGGGCCTGAGCACCATCTTCAAGCTGCCTGAACCCACGACGGGGGTGCTGATAAGAGGCAGTTTCGACGTCTATATCAATAGTCGCAACGCCATGCGCGCCGGAGCGGATGTTTCGGCGGTGTGCAGCGGGCTGCCGATGAACCATCCGATGTGGCCGTTCCCGGTGCTGATCGCCGAGGGCAGCGCGACGGTTTACATCAACGGTAAACCCGCTGCGCGACTGCAGAGCAAGATGGTCTGTGGCGCCCATATCAAAAGCGGCAGCGAAGATACCTTTATCGGCGGGCCGACCCTGGCCGTGGCGTTCGTGCTCGATCTCGAGGGCTGGGTGCACACCGGTCTCGAAGCGCTTGGGCTGCTGGCAGCGGGCGGTGCATTGGTGCTTGCGGCCATGGCTGGCCTGGCGGCACTGGGCACCGCCTTGTTGATCGGCGCGACGGCCTGGGGTGGCATGGCGTTGCTGGGCGATCTGGGTGACCGCCTTGGGCCGGGGTATCGCGATCTGTTTCAAGGCGTCGCCGGGATGGCCTTGCTTGGCATGGGGGCGAAATTAGCGAAGCCTGGTAAGCCCAACACCATAGAGTCATCTGAGGAGGCTCCTGCTGCGGCAGCGCAGTCCAGGGCAGGCGTCATGCCGGATGAGCCGGTCGTCCCTGTTGTTGTGGCGCAAGGAAAAGTCGGGAACGCCGTCTTCACAGATGTAAACCAGACGGCCAGGTCGGCGGCGCTAGCCGATCCAAATCATCCCACGCTTATTTCAGAAAAAGTGATCGCAAGGGATCTTGCCTCCGGAAAGCGATCGCCAAATGGCAACATGGCAGATGCTCATGCCGAGGTAGGGGTCATTCAGCAAGCGCATGAACAAGGTCTGACAAAGGGGCAGGATATGACGATGACTGTTACCGGCAAGGCAGTTTGTGATTACTGCAGGTCAGATGTAGTTTCCATGGCGAAGGCAGCGGAATTGAAGTCACTGACCATATATGAACAAAACACTGGAAACACGCTCAGTTGGGAGCAAGGAATGAAGCGATTTACTGTGAGCAAAGGCGAATGAAGATGCTTGTCTCGTGGACTATCTTGATCGATGGCATCACCTCAGGTGGCAGCCAGTATGCCGAGAGCTGGGATGATGTCTGCCCCTATCTGACCAAGCTCCGGGAGCAGGCTGGCACAGTCTGCCTTGATCTTGTCGATGCCCCGGATCCTGGTCCGATCAGTATGCAGTTGGTCGCTGAAAACAGAATCTATCTGGTTACGTTGCTTGAGGCCACTGACGACGACACCTATGTACGGTCGTACACCAATCCTGCGGCGCTCAGTGAAATGGTCGAGGTTCTTGGTGATCGTTGGGACGCGCGGCAACTCACCCATGACTTTGAGCTGGTCATGCAGATTTTTAAAGAATTCTGTGACAGTGGCGAAGTTTCTCGTCAATGGTTAAGTTGATGGCCATTTATTAATGCCGTCTACTCAGCATATATCGGGGGACGAGTGTAGTTATATCGTTCCTGATACGTTGCTCATTTTGCGCAGATCTTCTGATGCTTCCAACAGCCTGAAAAGGAAGCCGACCATTTCATGGATGCACAGGCATATGGTCGCAACATTTTCCCCTGGCAAAAACCCTTGGCTGATCAGCGAGAGGCTTAATGGAAGGCATCGAAAAATGACGTACCCATCACAAGTCGGGATGAGGCTGCGGATCAAGTTGTCGCAAAGCTTGTCCAACTCTGACGTTCGAAACCGCTGATCAAGGAAGCACGACTATTCCATGGATGCACAAGCAGCAGCGCGTCTGGGCGACGAAATAGCCCACGGCTTCGGCCTCGCAGCCATGATCGGCGGCGCGGTGGTCGGTGCCTTGATAGGCGCGGCAATCGTCGGCGCCACTGTGGCCACGGGCGGTGCGGCGCTGGCGATCATGGCCGGTTCCATCGCGGCGGGCGGTTTGTCGATGTTCCAGATCGTCAAGGGCCTGAGCACCATCTTCAAGCTGCCTGAACCCACGACGGGGGTGCTGATAAGAGGCAGTTTCGACGTCTATATCAATAGTCGCAACGCCATGCGCGCCGGAGCGGATGTTTCGGCGGTGTGCAGCGGGTTGCCGATGAACCATCCGATGTGGCCGTTCCCGGTATTGATCGCCGAGGGCAGCGCGACGGTCTACATCAACGGTAAACCCGCTGCGCGGCTGCAGAGCAAGATGGTCTGTGGCGCCCATATCAAGAGCGGCAGCGAAGACACTTTTATCGGCGGCCCAACCCTGGCCGTGGCGTTCGTGCTCGATCTCGAGGGCTGGGTGCACACCGGCCTCGAAGCGCTTGGGCTGCTGGCAGCGGGCGGTGCATTGGTGCTGGCGGCCATGGCTGGCCTGGCGGCACTGGGCACCGCCTTGTTGATCGGTGCGACGGCCTGGGGCGGTATGGCGTTGCTGGGCGAATTAGGTGACCGCCTTGGGCCGGGGTATCGCGATCTGTTTCAAGGCGTCGCCGGGATGGCCTTGCTGGGCATTGGGCCGAAGCTGGCAAAACTCGGTGCGCCCAAATCGGCGGCAACGTTCGAAGAGGTTTACGCCAAGGCGCCTGCGGCCAAGGCCGAGATCGACGCCGTGGCCGATGAAATCGCCGCGCAATATGGCGGCAAGGTGGCCAAGGCGCCGATCAAGTCCCAGGCCCGGGCCCTGGAGAAAATCAACAACGATTACAAAGGTGATCCGACCAAGATCAAGGACCTGGCGCGCAATACCATTATTGTCGAGTCGGATCAGATCAATGCGGTCGCAGCTGATCTCGCCAACCGCGGCGCTAATGTGAAGATCATCGACGGCGCCACCAACGAAATGGGCTACAGCGGGGTGAACTCCACCATGCAGACCCGCGCCGGTATCCCCGGAGAGATCCAGGTAAACTCGCCGGAAATGATCTACGCCAAAGAGCCCGAACCCTTGGCACGTGCTCTGCTCGGCGACGATACCTATAATGCCGTGGCCGCGAAAACCGATGTGCCAGGCGGCCTTGGCCACAAGTATTACGAGGATTACCGCGTACTGCCGGACCAGACCACTCCCGAGGCGCAGGTCATCGCGGACCAGAGCAAGGCCTATTACGAAGCTGTGAGGAATGGCAATGGGAATTGAGTTCAGTGCCTTTGGCACCCGTGACGTCTATCTCGATTACGACTTCGAGGAAGTCACCTACCGTTGGGATCACCTGACGAAGACGGTGTATGTGAAGTTCTACGGCGAGGAAGAGCATCCGGAGCCTGTTCCTGGCAATAACCGTTTGTACACTGACAGCAAACTCTACGGCCGGGAAATCACCCGGGAAGAATACGAAAAAGGTTTTCCCCGTCGATGAACATTCTCGATGCCGCCGTCGCCCTTGCTTGCCGTGTTCACGCAGGACAGGTCGATAAATCCGGCAAGCCCTACATCCTGCATCCATTGCGCCTGATGCTTAAGTTTGAAGGCGTTGACGAGCAGGTCGTCAGCGTCCTGCATGACGTAGTCGAGGATGGTGATGTGACCCTCGATGATCTGCGAGCGATGGGGGTGTCGGACGCCGCAGTGGCTGCCATCGATTGCCTGTCCAAGCGTGAGGGCGAGCTGTACGAAGACTTTATTGCCCGCATCAAGCCCAATGATCTCGCGCGTCGGGTGAAGATCGCCGACATCCGCGACAATCTCGACCTTACCCGTCTGCCGCACGTCAGCGACAAGGATCTGCAGCGGGCGGCCAAGTATCACCGGGCGTTGCGCGAGCTGATGAGCTGAACCTTCAGACGTCAACCAGATGAAACTGGCCCGGTTGGCGCCATGAAATCCTGACGAACTTGCCGCTCAACAAGCCTTGGTCACGCAGGTACTCAAAGACTTCCGCCGGGCACCACTCCTTGCCATCCGAGAAGGCCACGCCCAACGGGCGAAGCGCATCGAAGATCCGCGCCTTCTCGGCATCGTCCGCAACATCCCGGCTCAGCACGTCATCACCGGGCCCGGCAACAAAGCCTAGGGTTGCCAGGGCCGCATCCAGGCTGTGATCAATCACCTTGAGGCGAATGGCGTCGTCGTCGGCCTTCTCCACGAATGCCTTGAGTTCTTCTTTAATCAACTACAAATACCTCTGCCAATGTTTTAACGCCTCCGCCATCTGTCGTGGGAAGGGACTCGACTACCATCTCCGGCGCACCGCCCGGCAAATGTTTACCCGGCCCGAGGAAGTATTGATTGCCCTCCATGGGGCTCCTCGGCAGACGATCGGCAATATTATCGACTTGCCTGATCTTGAATCCGCTTTGCAAGGAGCCATCCTCCAGACCAAAAGCGCGCTCCAGTTTGGCCGCCTTTGCGCTGGTTATGGTTATTTTCGACTGCCCTGAAAAATCACCGATGACATCGGCGACGCCTTTGTTATCGGAAATATAACTGCCGTAGCGGCCAATGGTCGGATATTTGTCCCATGACGTCGGGCTTACGTTGAAGCCGACATTGTCCGTCAGCATCTGTTGCTGGCGCTCACGAGCCAGCATGGTGCGCTGCTCGGCGGTCAGGGGCAGGCGGGCGAGTTTAGGTCCCATGCCCAGCAAAGCCATCCCGGCAACGCCCTGAATCAAGTCGCGGTAGCCCGGCCCCAGGCGATCACCCAGGTCACCCAGCAACTCCATGCCGGCATACATGACCCCGCCCATCGCCAGGGCGCCGAAGAATGCAGCGGCGCCGGCCATGGCCGCCAGAATGAGCGCGCCACCGGCTGCCAGCAAACCCAGGGCTTCCAGGCCGGTATGCACCCAGTCCTCTATATCCAGTACAAACGCCACCCGGATGGTCGGGCCACCGATAAAGGTATTCGGGCTGCCGCTTTTGATATGGGCGCCGCAAATCATTTTGCTGTGCAGACGCGCCGCCGGCTTTCCATTGATGTAGACCGTGGCGCTGCCTTCGGCAATCAACGGCAGCGGCCAGGTTGGATGATTGCAGGGCATGCCCGAGCAGACGGCGGAAACGTCCGCCCCGGCGCGCATGGCATTACGGCCGTTGATATAGACGTCGAGGCTGCCCCGTATCAGCAGCCCGGACGTGGGCTCGGGCAGATTGAAAATGGTGGTAAGGCCTTTGACCACCTGAAACATCGACAGGCCGCCCGCCGCCACCGAACCGGCCAGGATGACGGCCGCGAGCCCGCCCGTAGCTGCGGTTGCGGCAATCACGGCGGCACCGATCAAGGCGCCTGCGACGGCCCCGGCAACCATCGCCGCCAGGCCGAAGCCGTGCGCAATCTCGTCGCCGAACCGGGCGGCGGCTTGTGCGTCCATGTTTTAGCCTAAACCGAAGTGCGGCGAGAGAGCCGAGTCGGCCCCTTACCACTCACGATTTAGGCTTCTGCGCAAAAAATGCCTTCACTGCCGCGTCAATCGTGGCCTTGATCCCCTTGCCCTTGGCATCCACTTTACCGGCGCCGCCGGAGTTGAGATCCAGGCGGCCGCCCGTGTCGATATCGCCCTTACCGCTCGCATAGATTTTGAACGAAGTGCCGGAGATGTTGATCTCGCCGCCGGCGTTCATTTCCAGCACGCTCTGGCCGCAGACCAGACGGATCTGGGCGCCCGCTTCGATCAGGTATTGAGTGCTGACGCTGTCGCTCTTGGTGCCGCCAACCTGCAACACGTCATTGCATTGCACCGCCCGCACACGGTCTTCGCCGATGGTCACGATTTCGTTGTGACCGACGCTCTTGTGCCGGTCATGCCCCACCGAATGACTTTCATCCACCTCGACCACGATGTCCTGATTGCGCTCGGCGTGGATATACAGCTGCTCGGCGCCTTTCTTGTCCTCCATGCGAATCTCGTTGAAATTCGCCGGGCTGCCGCCTTTGCTCGAACGGCTTTTCATGCCGCTCTGGGTCGCATTGGCGGGAAGATCGTAAGGCACGGTTTGTTCGGCGTTGTAGACGCGACCGGTGATGATCGGCCGGTCAGGGTCGCCTTCGAGGAAGCTGACGATGACTTCCTGGCCGATGCGCGGGATCTGCATCGAGCCCCAGTTCTTGCCCGCCCAGGCTTGTGATACGCGAATCCAGCACGAGCTGTTTTCGTTGGACTGGTCGTGGCGGTCCCAATGGAAATGCACCTTGACCCGGCCGAACTGATCGGTCCAGATTTCCTCGCCTTTGGGGCCGACCACCAATGCTGTCTGCGGACCCTGGACGATGGGGCGCGAGGTACTGGGTTGAGGGCGAAAGCTTTGTTGCGCGTCGATGCAGCTCAGCGCGCTGTTGAACTGCGCGCCGCTGCCGTCATCACCGGTTTCCAGGGACTCCTGGGTGAGGCTGTAGTCGGCGCGTACGATCAGGTATTCGCGGTTCTGATCCTCGCGACCGAAGCCGGTCATGCTGAACAGATGGCCGGCGCCAATGCCCCGTGCATTACCACTCAGTGCCACGCGTTCATGCTCGCTGTGCAGTGCTTCGATTTGCGTGCGGGCATAGTGCTCGCCATCTTCGCTTTGCACGTAGATGCCGGGGTAATCGTAGAGCGGATAATCGGCAGCGCTGTGTGGGCGCGGCATGGCTGAACGCACGTTGATCCGCGCCGAGGGGCGCTGGAAGTCGTAATCGTTGAGCTCAAGAGAGCCGGGCAGCACCTGCTGGTCCAGCTGCCAGTTATCGATATGGTCGCGCTCGCGTTGCTGTTCATCGGGCGGGAAATACGGCACCGAGGCGTAGCCGGGAGCGCTGTGATGGGCGCCGTAGGCATCGGCCAGCACCAGTACGTGACGGTCCTGCTCGTGGCGGAAGTAGTAATAGATGCCTTCCTGCTCCATCAGACGGCTGACGAAGGCGAAGCTGGTCTCGCGGTACTGCACGCAGTATTCCCACTCGCGATAAGGGCGGCTCAGGGACTCCTCGAAGTCGGAAAAGCCCAGGTCGCGGAACACCTGCTTGATGATCTGTGGAATGGTCAGATTCTGGAAAATCCGACAATCCGAGGTGCGGCTCAGCAGCCATAGCCATGGCCGCAACGTCGCTTGATAACTGGCGAACTGACCGCGATTGACGCCCTGGCTGCAGCGGGCAACCAGGCCGTGGAAATAACGCTCACTGCCATCGGCCCGCTTCAGCGACAGGCTCATGGGCTTGCCCAGCAACTGGTTGAGATCGATGGCGCCGTTGGCGGACGTCAGTTGCAGGTTGTACTCAAACAGCCGCCCCAGCTCGTCGTGGCCGGTCATGGACTTAAGCAGCAGGACATCCGGGCCGAGGGGGCTGGTTATCTTGGTCTGGCGGGTGGATTGGGTGAAGGCCATGGGGGGTCCGTTAAATTGCTCGGTGATCAGTGGGAGCGAATTGTGGAAGCGAACTCTGTGGGAGCGAATTCATTCGCGAAGGCAGTATTTCACGCGATGCAAATGCATTGATTGCACAGGCCTCTTCGCGAATGAATTCGCTCCCACAGTTAATGCCCATTGAATTCACCCCCGTTTATTCCCTCATGCGCGTCTCAAGGCGTATCAGCAAACTGATAATGAAACTCGCCGTTCTGTTCACCGATGCGCACGCTGGCCATGGCCTTGCCTTCGAGCATGCGGGTGAGGAATTCGCGGCTCATGTCCGGCAGCAGTGTGTTGGTCAGCAGGGTGTCGATCATCCGCCCGCCGCTTTCGGTTTCGGTGCAGCGCGAGACGATCAGGTCGAGCACGGCGTCGTCGTAGTCGAAGGCCACTTTGTGGGTGCTTTCCACACGCTTCTTGATGCGATCCAGTTGCAGGCGGGTGATGGCCTTGAGCATGGTGTCGCTGAGCGGGTAATAGGGGATCGTCACCAGGCGGCCGAGCAGGGCCGGCGGGAAGATGTCCAGCAGCGGTTGGCGCAGGGCCTTGGCGATGACCTCGGGGTCAGGCACGTTGTGGGCGTCCTGACACAGTTGGGAAATCAGCTCGGTGCCAGCGTTGGTGGTCAGCAGGATCAGGGTGTTCTTGAAGTCGATCACCCGGCCTTCGCCATCCTCCATCACGCCCTTGTCGAACACCTGGAAGAAGATTTCATGCACGTCCGGGTGGGCTTTTTCCACCTCGTCGAGCAGCACCACGCTATAGGGTTTGCGCCGCACCGCTTCAGTCAGCACGCCGCCTTCGCCATAACCGACATAACCCGGTGGCGCGCCCTTGAGGGTGGAGACGGTATGGGCTTCCTGGAACTCGCTCATATTGATGGTTATGACGTTCTGCTCGCCGCCATACATGGCTTCGGCCAGGGCCAGGGCGGTTTCGGTCTTGCCGACGCCAGAGGTGCCCGCGAGCATGAACACGCCAATCGGCTTGTTCGGGTTATCCAGGCCCGCGCGGGAGGTCTGGATACGCTTGGCAATCATCTGCAGGGCATGGTCCTGGCCGATGATGCGTTTCATCAGGTGCTGATCGAGCTTGAGCACGGTTTCCAGTTCATTGCGTGCCATGCGGCCGACCGGAATTCCGGTCCAGTCGGCGACGACCGACGCCACGGCCTGATAATCCACGGTCGGCAGGATCAGCGGCGATTCGCCCTGCAGGGCGCTCAGGCGGGTTTGCAGGTCCACCAATCGGGTGCGTAGTTCCTGGTTTTGCCCGGCATCGGCATCAGTGTCCACCACCCCGGCGCTTTCACGCAGTTGCGCGCGTACGTCGAGCAGTTCGTCCACCAGGATGCGTTCCTCGGCCCAGCGGCTTTCCAGATCGATCAGGCGATCACGCTCGGTGCTCAGCAGCGCTTCGCTGTTGTTACGACGGGCACCGATATCGATGCCGATGGCGTCTTCCCGGGCGATGATTTGCAGCTCGGTTTCCAGTGCTTCGATACGCCGACGGCTGTCGTCCACTTCGGCGGGGACGGCATGCAAGCTGATAGCTACGCGGGCGCAGGCGGTGTCCAGCAGGCTGACGGATTTGTCCGGCAACTGGCGCGCCGGAATGTAGCGGTGCGACAGCTTCACCGAAGCTTCCAGCGCTTCGTCGAGGACCTGTACCTTGTGATGCTGTTCCATGGTCGACGCCACGCCGCGCATCATCAGCAGGGCTTTTTCTTCGGACGGTTCGGCGACCTGCACGACCTGGAAGCGTCGGGTCAGGGCCGGGTCTTTTTCGATGTGCTTCTTGTACTCGGCCCAGGTGGTGGCGGCGACGGTGCGCAGGGTGCCACGGGCCAGTGCGGGTTTGAGCAGGTTGGCGGCGTCACCGGTCCCGGCTGCGCCACCGGCACCGACCAGGGTATGGGCTTCGTCGATGAACAGAATGATTGGCTTGGGCGAGGCCTGGACGTCTTCGATGACCTGGCGCAGACGCTGTTCGAATTCGCCTTTCATGCTCGCGCCGGCCTGTAAAAGGCCGACATCCAGGCTGCGCAGTTCGACGTCTTTCAAGGCTGGCGGCACATCCCCGGCGACGATGCGCAGGGCGAAGCCTTCGACCACGGCGGTTTTGCCGACACCGGCTTCACCGGTCAGGATCGGGTTGTTCTGGCGACGGCGCATGAGGATATCCACCAGTTGGCGAATTTCCTCGTCACGCCCGACGATAGGGTCAAGCTTGCCGCTGCGCGCCTGTTCGGTGAGGTCCACGGTGAAGCGCTTGAGGGCTTCCTGCTTGCCCATGGCACTGGGGGCCATGGCACCGCTGGCTTCGCCGGGCACGGCACCGGCGTTGAAACCGTCGCTTGCACCCAGGGCGTTCTCCGGCGAGTCGCCGACGTATTCGTCGAAACGCTCGCTGAGGGCTTCGACCTTGACCTTGTTGAACTCCGCCGACAATCCGATCAGCGCGTTGCGCAGGCTCGGGGTCTTGAGAATGCCGAGCAGCAGGTAGCCGGTACGCACCTGGCTTTCACCAAACATCAGGCTGCCGTAGACCCAACCACGCTCCACGGCCTCTTCGACATGGGAAGACAGGTCGGTGATCGAGGTTGAGCCGCGAGGCAGGCGGTCCAGCGCTTCGGTCAGGTCCCGGGCCAGGCGCGCGGGCTCGATGTCGAACTGGCGGATGATGCGATGCAGGTCCGAGTCCTGCAATTGCAGCAATTGATGAAACCAGTGGGCCAGTTCGACATAGGGATTGCCCCGCAGTTTGCAGAACACCGTGGCCGCTTCGATGGCTTTGTAGGCCACGCTGTTGAGTTTGCCGAACAACGCGGCGCGACTGATTTCACCCATGTGCATGACTCCTTGAAGGTGTGGCTGATGTGGCCGATCTGGTTTGGCCGGCCGTACTCTGGTCGGCATAATGCCTGGCCAGAATCAGATCCTTGGCATCGTGAGCGGGCTGCCCCAACCAGGTATTGAAACCCAGTCGTTGGCGCCCGTTGAGTTGGAATTTTGGTACTTCAGTTTGTTTCAGGACCAGGTTCAGGTCCCAGTCCAATTCGTGGCCCAGGTACTCGGCGACCCACGCCACCAGCTCCATGAACGGCTCGCCGTCGGGCAGCAGGCCCATGTAGTCGTCAAGCTTGAGCGGGCCGATGCGAATGCGGAATTTGTGCTGGCGATCCCAGACATGGCTGCCCAGGCAAAAATCGACGCCCAGTTGATGGGCCACGCGCCCGACCCGGCTGCGCTCCGGCAGCTCAAGCCATTGGCCGACGTATTCTTCGATTTCCACCGGCAGGCCAAAGTAATGGCCAAGGATGGCGCGCAGGCCGTCCGGATAGCGGGTCTGCGCCGCCAGATGGCCGCTGTAATGCAGCTTGGCGGTATCGGCAATCACGCCGTGCTGGAGCAGGCTGGGCATGCCGCGCCCGCTCAGGGCGGCCAGGCGTGCCGACCAGTAATCGTCATCCGGACGGTCGTGGCTGACGGTCGGCCGCGCTTCGGCCCAGGCCCGGTAGAACAGGCTCAGCAGGCGATGGTGGAAGACATCGAGAAAACGCTTGCTGGTGGTGTCGGCGTTGTTGCGCTGGCGGTCGCGTACGTACTCGGTGATATGCAGCGGCAGCGGGCCGTTGGGGCCGCCGAGACCGAAAAAGAACTGTTCCAGGCGCGCCGGTTTGTCGTCTTCGGCAGGCGTCATCGAGGCCAGTGTCGAAGGGGCGAAGGCGCAGTCCGGCTGCTGGCCGAGACGCAGCGGGTCGTCGCTCAGACGCAGTGAATGGCCCAGGCGCGGCAGCTCTGGCGATTCGCACTCGATACGGCGCAACGCCTGGAAGAAGTCGTATTCCCAGGGCTGATCCTGCATGGCCATCAATGTGTCTACAGGGTCGGACGGCGTCCGGGCTTGGCTTTCCATCGCATGATCTCGCCGCGTTCGGTGGTACGTATCACCGTCTCGGTAAAGCTGTTGATCGACACATAACGTGTCAGGAAACGCTCGAACACGGCACCCAGGAGGAACACTCCGGTGCCACGGAAAGCGTTTTCGTCGAATTCCAGAGTGATTTCCAGGCCCCGGCCAAATACGATCGGGCCGGGCATCGGCAGGCGTCGCGTGCACGGTTTGCTGCTGACTTCGCGCAGGCCTTCTATCTGCAGTTGCAGGGCCGGATCGTGACTGTCGCCGTACAGGCGCAGCAGTTCACGCAGGGCCGCCGCGCCCTGGCCCTGTTCGCTCAGGGACAGATAATTCAGCGACAGCTGGCTGATCAGGCGCCAGGCCTTGTTGTCATGGGCATGGCTGGCTCGCGGTCGGCTCGGCCCGGCGACGCAACGCACCGAGGACACCGGCGCACTGTCGGCCAGGGTGAAATCCGTGTTGCCGCCGCCGACGTTCATGAACAGCGGCAGATCGCGATTGGTACACAGCGCGCTGACGCCCAACTGACGCAGGTCGTGGCGGTACGGCGCCTGCTGGCTGTCCACCAGGCTGACAAAGGTTTCGCTGCCGACATAAGTCGAGCGTGTACCGGTGCGGCGTTGTTCGCTGGACAGCACGCGCGGCTCGCGGCGCAAGGTGTAATACGCCTTGTCGTGCCCGTAACGGGACGGGTCGCGTACTGCATAGAACGGCAGGAAGGGTTGGTCCGCGCCGGTACCGTGGCCGGTGATGCCGGTCAGGGAGTGAATCTCGAAGTCCATCGGCCGGGTGCGGTCGGCAATCACATGATGCTCGTTGACCCGTTCGCTCAGGTGAATGCGGTCGACCCGGCGCGGGAACAGATTGATCGCCGGCGTACAGAAAGGCAGGAACTGCGCAGCGCCGACGCTGCTTTCCAGGCTTTGCTCGAAGCGTTCGAACAGCACGATCAGTTCCAGCTCCTGACCGGAGCAACGCTGCACCGCTCGGGACAGCCCGGCGAATTCGACGAACAGAAAACGTTGGGGCAGGGCGAAGTATTCCTGTAGCAGGCGATAGCCCTGAAAGGCTTGCGGCACTACCGGCAACGCCGCTTCGCGGTCATCGAAACCGCAGGCGCGCAAGGCGTCCTGGGGCAGGCGCTCGACCCAGTCGCTGCCCGGCTGGCGGGCAAATACCGCACAGGCGTTGCCGAGCAGTTGCTCGTACAAACGGAAAGGCTGTTCGTCGTTGCCACTGAGGTAGAACGGCAGGCTGTCCAGGCTCAGAGTACTGAACGGCAGCTCGGCGCCGGTGCGCAGGATGATGCGCAAGCCGGCCTTGGCCTTGGGTTCGCTGGCGCCAAGACGGCCGAGCACGGCGGCGGGGTTGCCGAAGTACTCGGCCTGGCTGACCTTCAGCGGCCACAGCGTCACCGGGTGCGCAGTGCGGTACTCGCAGGAGGTTTGGGAGTCGCGGCCCAGGGTCGCGCGCAACACGCTGTCACGGGGCAGGGTAAAGCCGCTGCTCAGGGAGCCTTCGTCGGTATCGGCGTGCATCTGTACCACGGTCATCGACGGCGTGGGCGCCAGATAGTGCGGGTAGGCGATTTCCAGCAGGTTATGGGTGAAAGTCGGGTATTCAGCGTCGAGCTTGAGCTGCACCCGCGCCGTCAGGTAGGCGAAGCCTTCCAGCAGGCGTTCCACGTAGGGGTCGGCACAATCCAGCCCCGACAGGGTCAGGCGCCCGGCAATCTTCGGGTATTCCTTGGCAAACTCGGCGGCGCTTTCGCGCACGTGTTGCAGTTCCTGGTTGTACAGCTCCAGCAGGCGCGGATTCATGAGCGCCTCCGTTGCTCGGCAGGCACGACCTGCACATGTCCGGATTCCAGGTCCAGATCGGTGCGCAGCAACAGCGGCAGGGCCACCGGCTGCGCCCACAGATCACCTTCGATCTCGAAACTCAGGGCATTGTGGTTCATCTCTCCCGGCGCCACCCGTGCCCGCACACGCAGCGTGTGGCGCAGGATACGCGGCTCGAAGGTAGCGATGGCGCGATGGATCAGGGTTTCCAGGGCATTGATATCGATGCTCGACGCGCTGTTGCCCGCCAGGGCAGGCAAGCCGTAATTGACCACCGAGGTGCCTGCGGGGGTATTGAGTGTGTCATCGGCGTCGAGCAGGGAGGTGGTGTTGAGCAACCAGGTCAGGTCGCGCAACACCGAGGCCTTGAGTTGGCTCAGGGACAGCACGCGCTTGTCGCTGCCTTCCTGCAGATTACCGGGCTCGTCGTCGGTCAACCGGTCGAGGAGCGACGGTTGCAGGCGTTCACGGGAGGTCAGGTCGGTTACCAACGGAACATGCCTACGAACATTTTTTGATCGTGGCCAGTCGAGCACATGGCATGTTGACTAACGCTTGAGGTTTCAAGCGCACCATCACGCAGGCGAACGGCTTGAGCTGTTTGCAAGCAATTGATATTTGGAGCCGACGCCGGTGCGTTGTGAAAAACGACCACGATAGGCACGGAGTTGAACATTTCTACGCGTGGCAAGCCTTTTCGGTTTTGGCTGAATTGGCAAGGCCACTCCATGCCCAGCGCCAATTGCGTGTTATCTGGTTTGAGCACCGCGCACTGACCCTGAGCATCAATCAGCTTGAGGGCTTGACTGTTCATTTTTACCTCCGTCAGCGCAACAACAGGTGGCGGGATTTGTGATCCAGCGCATACGTTGAGGCTGAATAGCAGGCCAGTAAATAGTGTGGTTTCGCGCAAGGTACTGATCATGCATCAAGCCTGCGTGGCTGTAGGTCTAATACGAATAGGCATGGGAGCTCTGCGCCGAATAGGGACGGTTGCAGACGTTCGCGCAGGGTGAAGTTACTCACCAGTCGAACTGCCAGATGTAAGCTTTCTGATCCCAAGAGCCGGGACCGCACGCAGCGATCTGACTGACGGGTGCGGCCTCTAGCTTGCCCTTGAAGTAACGAATCGGTTGCAGATCCGTCGCACAGTCTTTGCTGGGAGCGGGCAGGTGTTCGCTGCGCTCAACCATGATGATTTGTGTCTTATGAAAGTTTTCTATCCGAACTTTCTGCTGTCGGTCCTCGCTGAAGCGGCAAGGCCACTTCATATCCAACGTTAATGGAGGATTACCAGGACGAGTCAGTGTACAGCGGCCCTGATCATCGATCAGGTTGACCTGCTGCCCGGCGAAAGTTGCCTGGGTCAGGCCGTTCGCCGTGGCGGGCTGTTGTGCTGCACAGGCCGTAAGGCTGAACAGGCTCAAGGTGAACAACAGAAATTTGTTCATTACGTCAGTTCCCAGAACCAGATGGCCTTGGCCCTGTGGAAATAATCGCCGCTCTTGGTCTGGCCGCGATTCCACAAGTCAATGTGGTCGCCACTTGGCCTGCCCGGTGCATCGCTGGACTGCATGTAGAAGTCCTTGAAAAAGATGATGCCGGTCTTGTTCAGCAACGTATTGCGATCTGCCGTGCTGTTTGTATAGATCTTCGGCGGGCCGATCTGGTGTTTCTTCCACAGCCAGTTGGCCAGGGATTCCGCTCCGCGAGCGTGACCGTGGGCACAACGAGGCTCGCTATAGGTGGACGAATTGACTGGAAGGGTGTGCTCGCCGCACAGGGCGATGCTCATGCGGATCGCGCACTGGTTTTCCCAAGGGCCGTCACACGCTGGCGTGGCCGAGGGATAGGCAGGGTAGCTGTTCCACAAATTGATAAACGACGGTTTGGCCATACTTCAGGCATCCTGCGGTGGAAGTCGGGTTTGCAGACACGCCCGCCGGTTTCGGCGGGCGTGTCTGCACAGGCTTAGCGCTTGGTATTGGAGCGGATGTTCCAGCCGTATTTGACCGGGCCGCCTTCCTTGGTGCCGTCTGCTTTCTGCGGCTGGTAGTCGACCAGTACCTGGGCGAAGTTCAGGGTGACGTTTTCGGTCAGGCGATCATCGCTGCCCGAACCGCCGGTGCTCAGGGACGTGACCATGACTTCTTCGAGGTTGATGATCAGATACTCGACCTGGCTTTCGCCACCGGCCTTGCGCACGGTCAACTTGACCTTGTCGATGTGCTTGCCGCTGCTGCAATGCATCATCAGGTTCGGCGAGGCCTTGTCGACGTACTTGGTGATCGACAGGTCGCGAATCTCGACCTTGCCCGCACCGCCACCGCTGCCGACGTGCATGTTGCCGGACTGGCTCATGCCCCAGCTCCAGTTCAGTACGTCGATTTCGTCCTTGTGGGCCTTGTCCTGGGACTCGCCCTTGATGTCACCGATCTTGATAAAAATATCGACAGCCATGTTCTCTCCTGATGTGGCATGGGCCACTACGTTTATTTTTCAGAGATGCAATTGGGTTGAAACGCACCGCCCCTCTCTATGAGGGATCCGTGGGAGCGAAACTTGTGGGAGCGGATTCATCCGCGAAGAGGGCGGTACAGACGATGTAGCTTTCGCGAATGAATTCGCTCCCACAAGTTTCGCTCCCACAAAACTCGCTCCTACAGATCAGCCTGACCCGAGGGTCAGGCGCTCTTCGCCGAAGGCAGCTTGGAAACCAGGCGCAGCGACACGGTCAGACCTTCCAGCTGGTAGTGCGGGCGCAGGAAGAACTTCGAGGTGTAGTAGCCAGGGTTGCCTTCCACGTCCTCGACCACCACTTCGGCGGCTGCCAGCGGGTGCTCGGCCTTGGTGGTTTCGGTGGAGTGGGCCGGGTCGCCGTCGACGTAGTTGAGGATCCAGTCCTGCAACCAGCGCTGCATTTCGTCCTTCTCTTTGAACGAGCCGATCTTGTCGCGCACGATGCACTTGAGGTAGTGAGCGAAACGGCAAGTCGCGAACAGGTACGGCAGGCGCGCGGCCAGGTTGGCGTTGGCGGTGGCGTCCGGGTCGTCGTATTCGGCGGGTTTCTGCAGCGACTGGGCGCCGATGAACGCGGCGAAGTCGGTGTTTTTCTTGTGCAGCAGCGGCATGAAGCCGTTCTTGGCCAGCTCTGCTTCACGACGGTCGGAGATGGCGATCTCGGTCGGGCACTTCATGTCCACGCCGCCGTCATCGGTCGGGAAGGTGTGGGCAGGCAGGTTCTGCACTTCGCCACCGGACTCGATGCCGCGAATCCGCGAGCACCAGCCGTAGTGTTTGAACGAGCGGTTGATGTTCACCGCCATGGCGTAGGCCGCGTTGGCCCAGGTGTACTTGGCGCTGTCGGCACCGTCGGTGTCTTCTTCGAAGGCGAAGGCTTCCACCGGATCGGTCTTGGCACCGTATGGCAGGCGGGCCAGGAAGCGCGGCATGGTCAGGCCGATGTAGCGCGCATCCTCGGACTCGCGCAGGGTGCGCCAGCCAGCGTATTCCGGGGTGGTAAAGATCTTGGTCAGGTCACGCGGGTTGGACAGTTCCTGCCACGAACCCATGCCCATCACCGTCGGCGAGGCCGCGGAGATGAAGGGCGCGTGCATGGCCGCGCAGACCTTGGACAGCTCGCCCAGCAGCTCGACATCCGGTGGCGACTGGTCGAAGTAGTAGTCGCCAACCAGGCAGCCGTAAGGTTCGCCGCCGAACTGGCCGTATTCCTCTTCGTACATCTTCTTGAAGATCGGGCTCTGGTCCCAGGCGGTGCCCTTGAATTTCTTCAGGGTCTTGTGCAGTTCCGGCTTGGAAATGTTCAGCACGCGAATCTTCAGCTGCTCATCGCTTTCGGTGTTGTTGACCAGGTAGTGCAGGCCACGCCAGGCGCTTTCCAGCTCCTGGAACTGCGGGTGATGGATCACCTGATTGACTTGGGCGGTGAGCTTGGCGTCGATGGCTGCGATGATCGATTCGATGGACTTGATCGCATCGTTGGAGACCAGACTGGTCTGCGCCAGGGCCTGCTCGGCCAGGGTGCGCACGGCGGTCTCGACCGCTTCGCGGGCGCGCTCGGTCTTGGGCTTGAATTCCTGCATCAGCAGGGACGCGAATTCGCTGGTCTGTTCGGTGGCGCCCAGGGACGCCTGATTGTCGCGCTGCAACTCGGTCATGATCGTTTGTCCTTAAGCGTTCGGCTCGGCATCTTTGGGCTTTGGCGCACTGGCCAGGGCCTGCAGCAACGCGGGGTCCTTGATCGCCTTCATGATGATTTCTTCGGCGCCGGTCTTGCCGTCCATGTAGGTCAGCAGATTGGCCAGCTGGGTACGGGCTTCGAGCAACTGATTCAGCGAGTCGACCTTGCGCGCCACGGCGGCAGGGCTGAAGTCATCCATGCTTTCGAAGGTGATATCCAGGCTCAGGTTGCCTTCGCCGGTCAGCTCGTTGGGCACGTTGAACGCTACGCGCGGCTTCATGGCCTTAAGGCGCGAGTCGAAGTTGTCGACGTCCACTTCCAGGAACTTGCGGTCAGCCACGGCGGGTAGCGGCTCGGCAGGCTTGCCGGCGAGATCGGCCAGAACGCCCATGACGAAGGGCAACTGGACCTTTTTCTCGGCACCGTACAGCTCCACGTCGTACTCGATCTGGACCCGTGGCGCACGGTTGCGCGCGATGAATTTCTGAGAACTGCTGTTCGCCACGTTGCTCCTCCTGGTCGCTGCTTGCGACGGTATTGGCGTCATCGGTCTTTGCCGGTAACGGGGTGCGTGATCCTTGCCTGAGCCCGCCTTGCGGGTCAGTCAGCGTCAGGACCGCGCAAGTTTTCGAATTGCGACATGCCGTCGGGAATCAGGTTGCGCACGATGGTGGCAAAGTCCGCCTGGACCAGTTGCCGGGCCCGATTCAACAGCACCGGGAGCGGGCTGGAGGGCTCGTGGCGGGCGTAATACGCCAGCAGGCGGTCGAGGCTCTGAGTGACGTCATCGCGGTTGCTGATTTCTCCAGACACAACGGGTCCGGAGCTACGGGCAGGCTTGGGAGCCTCGGCGGGAGCGGAAAGTTCTGCCGCACCCCCGGTTTCGCTGGATTCTGTGACGGCGGTCTCGCTGCCAGGGGCGTATTCACCGAGGATGTGCAGGGCCTGGCGCAGAGGTTGTTTCAACGCGGTGAGATCGACGCCCTGGGCGGATCCGACCTGCTCGTTGACGAAGCGCTCGATGGCTTCGGCGGATTCGCGGGCTTCGTGAATGGCAGCGCTGACAGCTGCCAGATGCTCCGCGTCGCTGTCCTGCAGGGCGGCGCGCAATGTATCGGCGCCCAGGGACTCATCGCTGAAGCTCTGCATGCCACTGGCATTGAGCGCAGCGCGAAGGCTGACCGGACCGAACGCCCGGGAGCGGGTCAGGATGCTTTCGCGCAGCAGGCGCACATTGGTGTCACAAGCCAGGCCGGCGAGCGCGTTGACCCGCACAGTGGGGTCGTTGTCGTCATCGGCGTCTAGCTGGGGGTAGATATCGGCCCAATAGCTGGCAAGCAGTTCGCGGATCAGGGTCAGGCTGCTGGCGAGGCCGGTGAAACCGTCCTGGGCCAGGGCGCTTTGCAAAAGGAAATGGGTGATGCGCAGGTCTTTGCTGCGTTGCAGGAGGGCACTACTGGATTGCTCTATCACGCGCCATTGCGGAGGTTCGGCAGCCTGTATCGAATCGCCCATGGAGCGTTCCGGCTTACCTCGGGCGTCGCGCTCCAACTGCAAGAAATCCGCGTCATATTCCAGATCCTCGCCACAGGGCAAGTTCCCGGAAACAGGGGCAAGCAACAACGACACGTCCACCAACTCAGATCTCCTTATCGTCGGTCTCAATAGCCTGCGTGTTGGTCAGCTAATACCCGATAAAGTTCGGGTGGGAAAATTTTTACTTTTTTTGGAACGAACGTTTTTGGTTGATGTCAGTGTGGCATCACCGATGTAACTGAGTATCGCATTTTTGGTTTAGTCGTTCGGCCTTGTCAAGGTAAGCTCTCGGCCCCGGTAACAGTTGTGACGCAGCTAACAGGTTACGCGACCGAACGGTCAACAACGGTATGAAATTCACATAAGTGTGGTTAAATCCGCGCATTTTCAGCCAGTTGGCCGGGAAAACAAGTTGTATAAGTGGCGTTTATGCAAACGGGCGCCGGGTCTGGACAGTGCGGAATTTCTGCCCTGTAGACCATGCGCAATGTAAGCAAGGAGGCGCAATGGCGCTGTGTTTGACTATCACTAGTTATCACAAGATTACGCCCGGCCAATGTCCAGAGAAATCAATGGATAATGGTGTGATGGCAATTGGCCGCAGTCAAGAAAATGACTGGGTATTGCCTGATCCTGAGCGCTTAGTTTCCGCTAAACATTGCGTTATCCAATATAAAGATGGCCGTTACTATCTGACCGATACCAGCACTAATGGCGTTGAGCTATTACGTGCCGGTATTCGCTTGCGTCGCGGTAACAGCGAACCCTTGCAGGACGGCGAAGTTATCCGTATTGGCGAATATGAAATCCAGGCGCGTATCGACTTCAATCTGCAAGTGACCGAATCCGCTGTTGCTGGTGCCGATAACGCCAACAGTTTCGAAGCGCTGATGGGCCGCGCGAGTACGCCAGTCGTCGTTGCGCCGGTGATCCCCCCGACGGCTCATTTCCAGGGCGGATCGGCCAATGCGACGATGCCCGATCTCTTCGATTTTCTGACGCCTTCTGCTGTACCGCCGCCGACCCAGCCGGACCATGTGCCTGCCGAGCAGCATGATTTTCGCCCGCCCACGCCATTCATTCCTGCGCCGCCCGTAGCTGCACCTGCGGCAGTCACACCGCCCGCCGCGCCGATGCTGATTCCGGATGACTGGGACCTGCTGTCCGACCTGCCTGCGCCATCGGTTGACCTGGGCAAACCCGCTACGCCCATGGAGCCTGTGGTAATGGCGCCGCCGAGCGTCGAGCCACTGACTTTTCCGCCCGTTGCGCCGCCCGTTGTGACACCGCCCGAGCCGCCGATTGCAGCGCCTCCCGTGGCACCGGTGGCGCCGCCCACCGACGCGGCACGTCCCGAGTTGCTGCAAGCCTTCCTGCGGGGTGCCGGGCTTGATCAATTGCGTATCGATCACGCCCAGGCCGAAGCGCAGATGGAAGCCATCGGCCGCAGTTACCGGTTGATGGTCGAGGGTCTGATCGACGTCCTGCGTGCCCGCAGCAGCCTCAAGGGCGAGTTCCGTATGCAGCAGACCTTGATCCGCCCCGTGGAGAACAACCCGCTGAAGTTCGCACCCAATGCCGACGAAGCACTGCTGTTGCTGTTGCGCCACGCCAACCAGGCGTTCATGGCCCCGGATCAGGCGATCAAGGACAGCTTCGATGACCTGCGCGCGCACCAGTTGGCGGTGATGGCCGGGGTCGAGGCGGCCATCAAGCACCTGCTCAAGCGCTTCGAACCTGCGGCGCTGGAGGCGCGCATGGGCAAGCCCGGTGGTCTGTCGAACCTGTTCGGCGGCTCGCGGCAGGCCCAGTACTGGCAGCAATTCACCGCGTTGTATTCGCAGATTTCCAGTGAGGCCGAGGACGATTTCCAGGACCTGTTCGGCCGTGAATTCAGCCGCGCCTACGAAGAACACAGTGCCCGGTTGCGCCGCACTTGACCCCCAGGGACCGTTTCGACATGCCATTGAGGCTCAGTATGATTCAACGTGTTTTCTACCCGGTGTTGCTTGCCGTACTGCTGAGCGCCTGCGGCAAGGACAAGCCTGCCGCTGAAGCACCGCCGCCTGCAGAGCCGGACAGCGCCACCATCACCCTGCATTTCCAGGCCGTGGCCGGGCTCAACCCCGGGGCGGACGGTCAGGCCGCGCCGGTGCGGGTGCGTCTGTATGAACTCAAGAACAGCGCGACTTTCAGCCGCGCCGACTATTTCGCCCTGGCCGATCGCGCCCAGGCCACCCTCGGCGTCGATCTGCTCGATCAGGACGAAGTGCTGATACGTCCCGGTCAGAGCCTGGATATCCGCCGCACTCTGACCCCGGCGACCCGGCAACTGGGGCTGGTGGTGGGCTACCGCGAGATCGATCAGGCGCGCTGGCGCACGGTGATCAGCGTGCTGCCGCGCCAGACCACCGAGTACACGATCAGCCTTGATGTGCGCGCCCTGCAAAGCACCCCAACCCCCGCCCAATAGGCACACGGAGAAGTCATGTCCTGGAACAATCGCGTGGTCTGGTCGGAAGGCATGTTCATCGGAACTCAGCACTTCCAGCAGCACGACCGTTATCTGGAAAACCTCATCGACGCACGCAGCCGTCCGCTGTCGGCGGGGGCCTGGGGTTTTTCCGAGCTGTCGCTGGATCAGGGCCTGCTGGCTCAAGGCAAGCTGGCGATCGTGTCGGCGCGGGGCCTGCTGCCCGATGGCACACCGTTCAATATTCCCCAGGACGATCTGGCGCCCAGCCCGTTGAGCATCGATGACAGCCTGCGCGATGGTCTGGTCTATCTGGCCCTGCCGCTCAAGCGTGCCGGTGCCCGGGATACGGTCGATGAAGGCGAGGAAGTCGGCGCGGCGCGCTACGTCAGCCAGATTCGCGAAGTGCGCGACGACAACGCGCCTTTTGAAAACCGTGCGCCGGTGGCCATTGGTGCCCGGGCCTTGCGCCTGCTGACCGCCCAGGACGGCCTCAGCGATTACGCCAGCGTGGGCGTGGTGCGGATCAAGGAAAAGCGCGCCGACCGTGCACTGATCCTCGATGAGCGCTATATCCCGCCGCTGCTGGATGTCAGCGCCAGCCAGACTCTCACGGCGTTTCGCAGCGAGCTGCTCGGCCTGCTGCATCAGCGTGGCGAAGCACTGGCCGGGCGTGTGGTCGCATCGGGAGCGGGGGGCGCTTCGGAAATCGCCGACTTCATGCTGCTGCAACTGGTCAACCGCGCCCAGCCCTTGATCAGCCACCTGAATCAGCTAACGCCGCTGCATCCGGAGCGCTTCTACAGCGAACTGGTCAGCCTGGCCGGTGAGTTCGCCACCTTTTCCCGCGACGGGCGCCGCCCGCTGGAATTTCCGCGCTATCAGCACGACGACTTGATAGTCAGTTTCACCCCGGTGATGCAGGCCCTGCGCGAAGCGCTGGCCATGGTGATCGACAGCAAGGCGACGCCGATTCCGCTGGTCGAGAAGGCCTTCAATATCCGCGTCGGCATGCTGGCCGACCGCAGCCTGCTGGACAGCGCCAGTTTCATCCTGGTGGTACGGGCCGATATGCCCGGCGAAACCTTGCGCGGACGCTTCGGCCAACAGAGCAAGGTCGGTTCGGTCGAGCACATCCGCGACATGGTCAACCTGCAACTGCCAGGCATCGGCCTTGTGCCGTTGCCGGTGGCGCCCCGGCAGATTCCGTTCCATGCCGGCTCTACCTACTACGAACTGGATCGCGGCAGCGAACAGTGGCAGAACCTGCAGAAGTCCGGCGGCTTTGCCTTCCACGTCGCGGGTGAATTCCCGGGGTTGAACATGGCCTTCTGGGCGATTCGAGGATAAGCCGCGATGAGTCCCGACGACGATCAGTCGAACCCGTTCGCCTCTGGTGGCGACCGCACCCAATTCATGCCGCGCCCCGGTGGCCGTGGACCCCAGCCTGCCGGTGAGCGCCCGGAACAGGCGCCACCGGTCGTGGCTGCCGCGCCTCTGGCGAGCGGCCAGGGCCAGGGGCTCAACCCTCTGGAAAATGCGGCCGGGCCTTTGCTGGCCTTGCTTACACGCCTGCGCAACACCATCGCCCATCCGGCTCCGGCCAGCCTGCGGGCGCAGCTGTTGGCTTACTTGCGTCAGTTCGAAGAGCGCGCCGAAGCGGCAGGCATCGTTCGTAACGACGTGCTGCTGGCGCGTTACGTCCTCTGCACCGCCCTCGATGAAGCGGTGCTGAGTACGCCATGGGGCAGCAGCAGTGAGTGGGGCAAGCAGAGCCTGCTGATCACCGTGCACAACGAGTCCTGGGGCGGCGAGAAAGTCTTCCAGTTGCTTGATCACTGCCTGCAAAGCCCCCGCGAACGCCTGTACCTGATGGAGTTGCTGTACCTGTGCATCTGCCTGGGTTTCGAGGGCCGTTACCGGGTCATGAATAATGGCCGCAGCCACCTGGAAGCCCTGCGTGAGCGCACTGCCGCGGCGATTCGTACCGCCCGTGGCGAACACGAACGCGAGCTGTCGCCGCATTGGCGCGGCCTGACCCTGGCCCGTGACCGCCTGACCCAGTTCATGCCGCCATGGGTCGGCCTGGCCATTGGTCTGGCCCTGCTGCTGATGCTGTTGGTTGGCTTGCGCATGCTGCTGGCCGCCGACGCCGAGCCGGTGTTCAAGAACATCCATGCCCTGGGCGAAATCCCGGTGCAGACCATCGACCGTCCGGCCATTGCGCCCAAGGTGGTCGAGCGCCCACGCCTGGCCGGTTTCCTGGCCGACGACATCAAGGCCAACAAGGTCGCGGTGGAAGACGCCGTGGACCGTTCCATCGTGACCATTCGCGGCGACGAGCTGTTCTCCTCCGGCAGCGCCAGCATCGTCGACGACTTCCAGCCCTTGATGCTGCGCATCGCCGACGCCATCCGCAAGGTCAAGGGCTCGGTGCGGGTTACCGGTCATAGCGACAACCGTCCCATTGCCACGATCCGGTTTCCGTCGAACTGGGCGCTGTCCCAGGCCCGCGCCGAACAGGTCCTGCAAATTCTCGCGGCGAAAACTGGCCAGCCCCAGCGCTTCACTGCCGAAGGGCGCAGCGACACCGAGCCGCTGGCGTCCAACGCGACTGCCGAAGGCCGGGCGAAGAATCGTCGGGTTGAAATCACTGTATTGGCGGAGGGGGTCGAGTGAAGGCGTTTTTCGGTTTTGTCATTCGCTGGGTCATCCCCGTACTGGGCCTGATCGCCCTGAGCCTGATCATCTGGTTCCTCGGCCCGCTGTTCAGCGCGCTGGTGCCGGAAGGGCGGCGCTGGGCGCTGATTATCCTGCTGTTCGCGATATGGATCGGCTACCGCGTGTTCCGCCTTATCCAGGCGCGTCGTCACGCCAATAAAGTCCTCGAAGGCCTGGCCGCCGAGACCGCGCCGGACCCTGCCAGCGTTGCCACTGCCGAAGAGCTGGCAACCCTGCGCCAGCGCATGGACGAAGCCCTGGCGTTGCTGAAGAAGGCGCGGCTGGGCGGCGACAATAAACGCAATCTGTACGAGCTGCCGTGGTACGTGATCATCGGCCCGCCGGGTTCGGGCAAGACCACGGCACTGGTCAATTCCGGCCTGCATTTCCCCCTGGCCGGGCAAATGGGCGCCGGGGCGATTCGTGGCGTGGGCGGTACGCGCAATTGCGACTGGTGGTTTACCGACGAAGCCGTCCTGCTCGATACCGCCGGGCGCTACACCACTCAGGACAGTCATGCCCAGGTCGACAAAGCCGCCTGGCTGGGCTTCCTCGACCTGTTGAAAACCCAGCGTGCACGCCGTCCTATCGATGGTGCCTTTATCGCCATCAGCCTGTCGGACCTGCTGCTGGGCACTGATGCCGAACGCGCGGCCCACGCCGCCGCGATTCGCGCGCGGATTCAGGAGCTGCACACCCAGTTGGGCGTGCGCTTCCCGATCTACGTGATGCTCACCAAGCTTGATCTGGTGCCAGGCTTCATGGAGTTCTACGACGCCCTGAGCAAAGAGGAGCGCGCGCAAGTCTGGGGCATGACCTTCGCCCTGGACGACGGCAAGAGCGCCGCCGGGCCTCTGGCGGACTTCCCCAGAGAGTTCGACGCCCTCGAACAACGCCTCAACGAGCGTCTGGTGGAGCGCCTGCAACAGGAGCGCGATCCGGCACGCCGCGACTTGATCTACGGCTTCCCCCAGCAGTTCGGCGCCCTGAAAGCCTCGCTGCAAAGCTTCCTTGATGGCGTGTTCAAGCCCAACGCCTATGAAGAGCGCACTCTGCTGCGCGGCGTGTACCTCACCAGCGGCACCCAGGAAGGCAGCCCGATCGACCGTCTGATCGGCGCCATGGCCCAGAGCATGAGCCTGGACCGTCAGCACCTGGCTCGGCAGAGCGGCACCGGCCGCAGCTATTTCATCGAAAAACTGTTCACCTCCGTGGCCTTTGCCGAGCAGGGGCTGATGGGCGTCGATCCCAAGGTCGAACGGCGGCGCAAATGGATTGCCCGTGGTGTACTGGCCGCGACCGTAGCGTTGGTACTGGTGGTCGGCACCCTGTGGCTGGTCAGTTATCGCGCCAACGAGGCTTATATCGCCCAGGTCGATCACAAGGTCGCGCCGCTGGCGCAGAACGTCCAGAACCTCAGCCCGGCCATGCGCGACGTGGTGGCGGTACTGCCGTTGCTCAACGCCGTGCGCCAACTGGCCGGGGATCCGCCGAGCTGGTCCCAGGGTCTGGGGTTGTATCAGGGCGACATGCTCGAAGCCGAGTCGGCCAGTGTCTATCGCAAGTTGCTGATTGCCGTATTCGCCCCGCGCCTGCTGACCCGCATCGAAGAGCAACTGCACAGCGGCGGCAGCTCAGACTATCTCTATGAAGGCTTGAAGGCCTACCTGATGCTGGCCGACAGCGAGCATTACGACGCTGACTTCATCAAGGCCTGGATCACTCTCGACTGGGACCAGACCCTGCCTCGCGACCTGCCGCCCGATCAGCATCAGGCCCTGACTGCGCACTTGCAGGCGCTGTTCGACAAACAGCCGCCCAATGCGCGCCTGGATCAGCGCCTGATCGATGACCTGCGCCGTCAGTTGCAGCAACTGCCTGTAGCGCAGCGGGTCTACGACCGGGTCAAACGGCACAAGCTGCCCGAGGGCGTCAGTGACTTTCGCATCAGCGAAGCCGCCGGGCGTGATGCAGCGTTGGTATTTACCCGCAAGAGCGGCAAGCCGTTGGGTGATCCTCTCAGTGGCTTCTTTACCGCCAAGGGTTATCGCCAGGCCTTTCTCGCCACCAGTCTGAGCCAGGCCGGCACGCTGGCCGAAGAGCAATGGGTATTGGGCCGCGATCAGGCCGAGCAGCAGAACGCAGTCAGCCTCGCCGCCGATGTGCGCCGCCTGTATTTCCAGGATTACCTGCGCCAGTGGGATGCCTTGCTTGCCGATATCGACTTCGTGCCGATCACCAGTGTGGCCCAGGCCGCCGATGTGTTGCGGGTGATTTCCGGGCCGACCTCGCCGCTGAAAAAACTGTTGGTTGCAGTCGCCAGGGAAACCGACCTGCAACAGGAAGACAAACTCCTCGCGGCCCAGGGCGCCAAGGTCGATGGCAGTGTCGATCAGCTCAAGCAGCACCTGGGCGCCCTGCTTGGTCAGGAGCAGGCGAGCAACAACAGCGCGCCCGTGGTCAGTGATGATCCGATCACCGCCCACTTCGCCGAACTCAATGCGCTGGTCAACAAGGGTGAGGGCGAACCGGCGGCCATCGACGGGCTGCTGGCGGACATGAACGCCCTGTATGTGCAGGTCAGTGCCATGGTCGGAGCCAGCGGCGACGCCTTGCTTGGCGAAGCGAAGAATCAGGTCAGCGCCACTGCGCAACGGGTCAGCACCAATGCTGATCGCCAGCCAGCGGTCGTGCGAGGCCTGGTCAAGTCGGTGGTCAACTCCACCACCGGCACCATGATGGGCGGGGTGCGCAATCAACTGAGCGCGGCCTGGACCACTGATGTGGTCAACGTCTATCGCCAGTCCCTCAGTGGTCGCTACCCGTTGACGCCGGGCAGCGCGCGGGACGCCACCCTGGATGACTTCGCCCGATTCTTCAGCGTCGGCGGGGTGATGGACAGCTACTTCAACAAATACCTGCAACAGTACGTTGACACCTCCGCTACCACCTGGCGCTGGCAGGCCGGTGCTGCGCAGAAGCTGGGGATCAATGCGAGCGTGTTGCAGACCTTCCAGCGCGCGGCGGCGATTCGTGATGCGTTCTTCCGTGCTGGCAGCCCGCAGCCGCTGGTGCGTTTCGAACTCAAGCCGGTGGCCATGGACGCCTCGATAACCCAGTTCCTGCTCGAACTCGATGGCCAGCAGATCAGTTATGACCACGGCCCGAGCCGCGCCGTCGCCATGCAATGGCCCAACCCCGGCAGCATTGGCGTGGTGCGCCTGTCGATCACACCGCCATTGGCCAATGGCCGTTCCGGCTTGACCCTGGATGGTCCCTGGGCCTGGTTCCGCCTGCTTGACCAGTCGGAGCTGGTGGCGGGCAATGGGCCTGACCTGTTCAACCTGCGTTTGCGCGTCGACAGCGCGAGCATTTCCTACGAGTTGCGCGCTGGCAGTGCTTTCAACCCGTTCAAGAGCCGCGTATTGCGTGGCTTCAGCCTGCCGGAGCGGTTATGACGACGCCCGGCTTCTACGGCAAATTGGCCAGCCGTGGCGACTTCGTCAGCCGGGGCCTGCCGCAGAGTTTTATCCAGCCTTGGGATGCCTGGCTGGCAGCGGGCATGCACGCCAGTCAGCAGCAGCTCGGTGGTGCCTGGCTCGATGCCTATCTGATCAGCCCGCTGTGGCGCTTCGCCCTGGCCCCCGGCGTATGCGGGCCGGACGCGGTGACCGGTGTACTGATGCCGAGCATCGACCGGGTCGGGCGTTACTTCCCGCTGACCGTTGCGCGCCTGCTTGCGCCTGATCAGGACATCAGTGCCGTGGTCGGTGGCGCTGATGACTGGTTCGAGCAGGTGGAAGCGTTGCTGCTGGCCAGTCTTGAACCGGATACCGTTTTCGAGACGTTCGAGCAGGCGGTACAAAATCTGACCGATCTGCCCACGGCATCGTCCGTGCCGGTCGCCCGGTTCGCCGGTTTGCAGCGCATTGCCGTGACCACCCCGCAGGCGCGCCACGCCGCACTGGCCGCCCAGGCCTGCGAAGGTGTCAGCCTGTGGTGGGGCAAGGGTTCCGAAGCCATCGAGCCGGGCCTGATGCGCTGTACCGGGCTGCCTGCTGCCAGTGCGTTCGGCAGCTTTCTGCTGGGTCAGGAGGCGTCGAGCTAAATGGTCGCCATTGCCTATCGCTCCGCCAGCTACAGCCATGTCGGCATGGTCCGGCAGATCAACGAAGACGCTTGCCTGGAACTGCCCCGCGACGGCCTGTGGGTCGTGGCTGATGGCATGGGCGGGCATGCGGCGGGGGATTACGTCAGCAGCCTGATCGTCGACACCCTGCGCGGTATTGCGCCGGGCTCGACCCTGGATATCTACGTCAGTGCCTTGCGCAGCCGTCTTGAAGAGGTCAACACGGCGGTGCGCGACGAAACCCGCTATCGCGGCGTCAGCCTGATGGGCAGCACCGTGGTGTTGCTGGCGGTGCGCGAAGACCAGGGTATCTGCCTGTGGGCCGGGGACAGCCGCCTGTATCGCCTGCGTGAAGGCGTGCTGGAAAGCATTTCCCGGGATCACAGCTACGTCCAGGACCTGCAGGACAGTGGCCTGCTGAGTGAGGCGCAGGCCCGTGTTCATCCGCGGGCCAATATCGTCACCCGCGCCATTGGCGTCGAAGACCAGTTGCAGTTGTCCATTGCCGCGCTGCAGATCCTGCCCGGCGACAGCTACCTGTTATGCAGCGATGGTCTGAACAAGACCGCTGAAGATCATGAAATCCGCGATGTGCTGTGTCACGCCGACCCTTACACGGTGGTGCGCAGCCTGGTGCACCTGGGCCTGACCCGCGGCGCCCCCGACAACATTACGGCCATCGTCGTCAAAGCCAGTTGAAGAGCCCTGAATGGACATTGTGATTCCTGGATACGACATCGAAGGGGAGATTGGCGAAGGCGCCATGGCCACCGTGTACCTGGCGACCCAGCGCTCGCTGGAGCGCAAGGTGGCGCTCAAGGTCATGGCGGCTGCGCTGGCCGCCGACCCGAGTTTCTGCGAGCGTTTCCTGCGCGAAGGCCGCACCCTGGCGCGGCTGTCACACCCCCATACCGTGACCATCCACGACATCGGCAATGTCGGCGAGCTGTACTACATGGCCATGGAATACCTGCCCAACGGCACCCTCAAGGAACGCATCGCTGCGGGCCTGAGCGCCGAGCAGGGCCTGACCTACATTCGCCACATCGCCTCGGCCCTGGGCTATGCCCATGCTCAGGGTCTGGTACACCGCGACGTGAAACCGGCCAACATCCTGTTTCGCGCCGATGGCACCGCAGTGCTCTCGGATTTCGGCATCGCCAAGTCCCTGGATGACCGCACCCAGTTCACCCAGGCCGGTTTCGCTGTCGGCACGCCGAGTTACATGAGTCCGGAACAGGCCCGCGGTCAGGACATCGACGGGCGCGCCGATCTCTATGCGCTTGGCGTGGTGCTCTACGAAATCCTCGTCGGCGAACTGCCTTACAGCGGCACCGACGCCCTGTCCACGGCCCTGGCTCACCTGACCCAGCCGCTGCCGGAGCTGCCGATCCATCACGGCCGCTATCAGGACATCCTGCGCAAGCTGCTGGCCAAGGATCCCGACGAACGCTTCCCGGATGCGGCGGCGCTGCTCGCCGCTCTCGACAAGCTGCCGTCCGAGGCCTACGACGGCACGGTGATGATGCCTGCCGTACCAGGCAAACCGCTTGAGTTCGATCTGGCGGGCATGAAGCCGGAGTCGATCAGCATTCCTGCACCCAGCGCCGAACCACCGCGTCCGCGACCCACGCCGGTGCTGGACAAGGCGCAAGCCTCCGGACAGCGCCGCGGTCCGGTCATGGCCTTGCTGGCGGTGGCCATTGCGGCGGCTATCGGCGTTGGTGTCGGCGGTTATTGGTGGATGAGCAGCCCAACGCCAGAAGAGAAAGCCAAACCGACATCGACGACACCCGTCGCCACGGCTACTACACCACCCACTACGACGTCCGGCGCGCCAGCGAGCACGCCCACTAACACCACCCCGACGCCGCCAAGCCAACCGCCGAGCCTGCCCACCGGGCCGACGCCAAACCTGGTCACGCAATTGACGGCAGCGGCGCAGCTTCACCCACAGGTCGGTACGCCAACGGGCGCCACCGAGCAGAAGAGCGGAGACTCGCGTCCGCTGCTGATGCCCGGCAAGAAAACCCTGTTCCAGCGCGTACTGAGCAAACCCGGCGCGCGCTTCGCCAGTGTGCCGGGTGGCCCGGGCGACAAGTCCTTGCCTGCGTTTACCGTGCTTTATGTCTACGAGCGCAAGAACTACGACGGCAAATCCTGGCTGCGCCTCGGTGCCGCCACTGACGGACGCAGCTCCGGCTGGTTGGCCGAGGATCAGGTCAGCGACTGGAAGCAGAGCCTGGTGCTGAAATTTACCGAACGCTCCGGGCGGGCGCCGGTGATGTTCGTGAGGCAGGCCAGCGAACTGGACAAGCTGTTGGCCAATCCCGCTTCGGCGAAAAACCTGCTGCTGGCGGCACAGAAAAACCCTCAGGACGACAGCCAGGTGCTGGCCCTGGAGCCCGCCGCCAGCGCCGTACCGCAGGACAAGTTCTACCTGCTGCCGATTTTCGATTCCCGCGAGAGCTTCGATCAGAACGGCCAGCCGGTGCAGTTGCTCAACATCGCCTCCATCGATCCGGGCAGCACGCCGGGCCAGACCGAGGACCGCAAGACCAAGCAGTTCGCCAGTGATGCCTTCCGCACCGGCATTGTGCTGGTGGTGGACACCTCGAAATCGATGCAGCCCTATATCGATCAGGTGCGCGATGTCGTTCACGAGCTGCAAGCCAAAATCGCCCAGCGCGGCGAACTGGACAGCGTCAGTTTCGGTCTGGTCGGCTTTCGCAACAGCGTCACGCGCACGCCCGGCCTGGAATACCTGACCAAGACTCTCATCACCCTGGATCAGGGCCGCGATCCGGCACGTTTCAGCGCCCTGATGGATCAGGTCAAGGCCACCAATGTGTCGAGCCAGTCGTTCAACGAAGACTCGTTCGCCGGCGTCATGCAGGCGGTCAATGGCATGGACTGGTCCGGCTACGGCGGGCGCCTGATCCTGTTGGTCAGCGACGCCGGTTCCCTGCGCAAGAACGACCCCGACAGCAGCACTCAGATGAACGAGGCCGAAGTGCGGCAGGCGGCACTGGGCAAGCAGATCAAGATCTTCGCCCTGCACTTGCGCACCGACGCAGGCAAGAAAACCCACAGCTTTGCCGAGCAGCAATACCGCACCCTGACTGCCGACGCCAACCCGCAGATCGGCGACCTGTATATCCCGATCCCTGGTGGCGATGTCGGCAAATTCGGCGAGCGGGTCGGCGAGATCGGCTCGGTATTCGCCGATATGGTTCACGACGTGCGCAGCCGTCCCTACCATCCGGCGCCCCTGCTCGGTGCCGCGCCGACGCTGGCCGACAAATCGGCAGCCGTCGGCTATGCGATGCACATGGATTTCCTCGGCCATAAGTCGGCCAGTCAGGCGCCGCAGCTGGTCAGCGCCTGGACGGCGGACCGTGATCTGACCAACCCGGCGCTGCCGGCGTTTCAGGTGTGCGTGATGCTGACCAAGTTGCAGCTCAATGACCTGCAACAATCGCTCAAGCTGATCGTCGATGCGGCGCGCAAGACCCAGACGTCGCCCAAGGATTTCTTCCAGGAAATCGCCAGTGCCAGTGCCTACATGAGCCGCGACCCGTCGGCCCTGCGCAAGGGCGCCAACCTGGCTCAGGGCGGCATCCTCGGTGAGTATCTGGAAGGCCTGCCGTATCGCAGCAAGTCGCTGAACATGACTCAGGACCTGTGGCTGTCCCTCAGCGTCGCCGAGCAGGAAGACTTTATCGACGAGCTGGAATCGAAGATCCGTCTCTACGAAACCTTCCACAACGATCTGGCCAATTGGGTCCGGTTTGGCGATGCCGAACCGGGTGATGCGTTGTACCGCGTACCGTTGTCGACCCTGCCATGATCAGCCTTCGCGATGTGCGCAAAAGCCGCGGCGAAGG
This sequence comes from Pseudomonas sp. Pseusp88, assembly GCF_047303955.1. NCBI lineage: Bacteria > Pseudomonadati > Pseudomonadota > Gammaproteobacteria > Pseudomonadales > Pseudomonadaceae > Pseudomonas > Pseudomonas sp. Pseusp88. The sequence continues at coordinate 60,144 of NZ_JBGLYM010000009.1, forward strand.
GCTGCAACGCTACAGCCTGGTGGTTCCGCGCCTGGAACTGGCGGCCGGGCAGCAGGTTGCTCTGGTCGGTGCCAGCGGCTGTGGCAAGAGCACGCTGCTGGATATGCTGGCGCTGGTGTCGGCGCCGGATCAGGCCCAGCGCTTCGACTTCTTTGCGTCACGAGGCATCGTCGATATCAGCGGGCTATGGCGCAACAACGCCCAGGATCGCCTGGCCAGCCTGCGCAGCCAGCATCTGGGCTACGTCCTGCAAACCGGCGGCCTGCTGGGTTTTCTCAATGTGCGTGACAACATCGCGTTGCCGCGCAAGCTGCTGGGGCTGAGCAGCGACGGCAGCGTCGAGCGTCTGGCCGAGCAACTGGAGATCGGCGAACAACTGGACAAGAAACCCCACGCCTTATCGGTCGGCCAGCGCCAGCGCGTCAGCTGTGCCCGCGCTCTGGCTCATCACCCGCAACTGCTGCTGGCCGATGAACCCACGGCGGCCCTCGACCCGATCAACGCCAACCGCGTCATGCAACTGCTGCTCAGTCGGGCGCGGGAGCGCAACGTCGGCTGCCTGATCGCTACCCATGACGAGCGTCTGGCGCTCAGTGCCGGCCTGGCGATCCTGAATATCACCTGCGAGCGTGATGCCGATGGCGGCGTCACGGCCACCTTGGGCGAGGTGCATTGATGCGCTTGGCACTGGTGATGAGCCTGGCCTGGCAGGACTACCGCGCCGATGCGCGCCTGTCGGCTTGCGCCGTGCTGGCGCTGGTGGCGGTGATTGCGCCGCTGTTGGTGCTGTTCGGTCTCAAATTCGGCCTGGTCAGCAGCCTGACCGAACGCCTGGAGCGTGATCCGCTGGTGCGGGAAATCATCCCCTTGGGCGGTGGCCGCTTCAATGCCGCCTTTATCAATGAGCTGGCCCGCCGCCCCGACGTGGCCTTCGCCATCCCGCGCACCCGGCAGATTGCCGCGACCGCCGATCTGTCTGTACAAGGGCAAGAGCAGCGCGAGCGGGTCAATGTGGAAATGATCCCCACGGCCATTCAAGACCCGCTGCTCGGCGCCATGACCGTACCGACCGGTCTCGACGAAATCATCCTGAGCCAGACCGCCGCGCAGAGGCTCAAGGTGAAACCCGGTGACTGGCTCGACGCCGCCTTTACCCGGCAAGTCGCCGGGCAAGCCGAGGCCCAGCACACGCGAGTGCAGGTGTCGGGCGTGCTGCCGCTGCAGGCCTTTCCCCGTGACGCACTGTTTGCGCCATTGGCCTTGCTGGAAGCCGCCGAAGATTACCGCGACGGCCGCGCCGTACCTGCCCTGGGTTGGGCTGGAGACCGCGCGCATCCCGGCGAGCAGCGTGTCTACCCGGCGTTTCGCCTGTATGCCCAGACCCTCAACGACGTCGAGCCACTGCGCCGTTACTTCGCCGACAACGACCTGCTGGTCTCGACCCAGGCCGCCGCCATTGCCCAGGTGCAGTCCCTGAGTCGCAACCTGAACATTGTCTTTTGGGTCATCGCCGGGCTGGCTGTGCTCGGTGCTTTCGCCGCTATTTGCGCCGGTGCCTTGGCGGCGGTGGAGCGCAAGCGCCATGAGCTGTCGGTGCTGCGCCTGCTGGGCCTGGGCACCGGGGCGCTGCTGTCGTTCGTCATGTGCCAGGCGCTGTACAGCGGCCTGATCGCTGCGGCACTGGGCGGTGCCCTGTATGGCCTGGCCGAGCGCGGCCTGAATCTGTTGTTCATGCAGGAGCCCGGCGAATACGCCAGCCAACTGCTGCTGCGCCACTACCTGGTCGCCCTGGCTGCGCTGCTCGGGGCCAGTGCCCTGGCGGCGGCCCTCGGCGGCTGGCGCGTGGCCCATATCGAACCCGCTGAAGGAATCCGAGATGTTTGAGTTGCGCAGGGCCGCCCTGGCAGTGGTCATCGCCGCGCTGTGCGCGGTGTCGCTGGCCCATGCCGATGACACCGACCAACTGGACAACCCCAAGCCCTTGCCCGGTGACGTCAGCCTGCCGTTGCCCTGCGACGGCGAAATGGTCTTCCGCTACGTTTACGTACTGGCCCAGGGCAGTCTCGACGACCGGGAAATCAGCCTCGGCTACCCGTTCAGCGAAGACGAGCCGGGCTACAAGCAGTCGTTCATTTCCGGCTACCGGCGCGACTACATCAACGGCCCGTTCACCCTCAATGACCTGGCCTCGGACTGGGTCAAGGTGATCGGCCCACAATTGCCCAAGACCGACGCCAGCACGCCGCTCAAGCCAATGATGTATTTCATCGGCAAGTACGAAGTCACCGCGCAGCAGTACGCGGCGGTCATGGCTCAGGCGCAGTCCCTGGCCACTGGTGAAGCGCCGCCCGCCTGCGAAGCTCCGGCAGGCATGGCCGGGCGCTTGCCCAAGGTCAAGCTGTCGCACTTCGAGGCCGAGCGCTTTTCCGCCGTGTACAGCGCCTGGCTGATGAAGTACCACCGTGATTTGCTGCCGGTCAGCGGCAAGGGCAAGACCGAGGATGATGGCGGAATCGGTTTCGTCCGCCTGCCCACCGAAGTCGAATGGGAATTCGCCGCCCGTGGCGGTCATGCCGTCAGCCGTCAGGAGCTGGAAGGGCGTCTGTTTCCGCGTCGGGTCGAAGGCAGCGACAGCGAGGGTCCGCTGGGCGACTGGGCGGTGTTCAATCAGGTTGCCGGTGGTACCGGGCAGGCTGCTCGACTGATGCCCATCGGCACCAAGCGGCCCAACCCCATCGGCCTGTTCGACGTGATCGGCAATGCCGCCGAGATGGTTCAGGAATCGTTCCAGCTGGTCCACGCCGGTCGTCGCCAGGGCACCTATGGCGGCTTCATCACCAAGGGTGGCAACTATCTGGAAGGCGAGGGCACGCTGTTTACCGGCATGCGTCGCGAGTATCCGCTGTTCGCCGCCGATGGCACCGAGCAACGCAACGAGACCACCGGTTTCCGCGTCGCCATCGGCGCGCTGTCGGCGCCGCGTTCGCGCTACCCGGATCTGTTCACGCAATGGCAGAAGGAAGGCCGCCTGGCCTCCCTGACCGATGCCATCGATGACGTGCAGGACCCGACCAAGCGTCTGGACAGCATCATCGCCGCCAACACCGACCCTCGCGTGCAGGCCGAACTGGGCCTGGTCAACGAAGAGCTCAAGCGCAATGTCTCGCTGATCGCCCGTCAGCGTGAGGAGGCCGCCGGCAACCTGATCCAGTCAGCCGCTCTCGTGGCCGAGACCATCAATAACTACAACATCCGCCTGACCAACCTGAAGAAAAGCCAGCAGAGCGCCATCGATGCCAAGGATCCGGCCAGCGCCAAGCTGTTCGGCACGGCGCTGGACAATGGCCGCAGCGCCCTCGACGGCGCGGTGGCGATCTATATCGACAACCTGGCGACCGGCACCCGTTACACCGATGCGGTGATTCAGGCGCAGTTCCAGCGGATCAAGGAAGAACTCAGCCGCAAACCGATCATCGGCAAGAGCCTGGTGGCCCGCGCCACGATGTTCGTCAAGCACGTCGGCAGCTACCGCCAGCAACAGCGCGCGGACCCGGAAACCATTTTGAAAGAACTGCTCGCCTCGGCCAGTCAACCCTGACTGATCGAGAGGAGCGCGTGTAGAGGGAACTCGGACGGCGTCGGGTCGTTCCGGGATAGTTAAAACCAGAGAAGAGAACGCAAACATGCAAATGTCCCGTAAAGCCCTTGTTTCAACTTCCAAGTGCCGTACGTTGTTGTGGGTAGCCGTCGGGTTCAGCACGGTGATGATGACCGGTTGCGCCAGCTCGCCGGTGTCCAAGGTCGCGGCGACGACCAAGGTCGAGTACTACCCGACTTGCTACGAGCCGGTGCAACACCTGCGCAGCACCGATAACGACATGACCAAATCGGTCGCGACCGGCGCGGCCATCGGCGCTCTGGGCGGTGCGGCCCTTGGCGCCCTGACCGGCAGCTCCGACAAACGTGCACGCAACGTTGCCATCGGCGCAGCAGGCGGCGCCCTGGCAGGCGGCGCGGCGGGTTACTACACCGAGCGTCAGAAGCAGATCACCGATGACAACCAGCGCATCGCGTCCTACGGTGCCGACATCAACAAGAGCGCTGCAGACATCGACCGCAGCACGTCCTACGCTCGCGCTTCGCAGTCCTGCTACCAGCGAGAGTTCGCCAACCTGCTGTCGGGCCGCAAAGCCAAGACCATCAGCGACAGCGAAGGCCGCAAGCGCCTGGCGGAAATCGTCGCTGGCCTGAAAGAGTCCAACGACCTGATCGTCGCCGTGAACGGTCGTGCCAACGAAGACCTGAACAACTACACCCAGGCCTATGAGAAAGACCTGCAGACCGTTGGCGTTCAGCGCACTGACGTTGCCACCGTGGTCGACGCCGACACCAGTTCTCCGGTCGTCACCACCAGCACCAAGAAAACCGGCGGCAAGGTCAAGCCACCGGCAAAGGCCAAACTGCCTGACGTGCCGAAAGAAGCCGTTGCCACCGAGAAGAACCTGAAAGACGCCAAAGCCAAACAGGCCGAAAGCGCCCAGGTTGCCGCGGCCGGTCAGAGCTCCGTCAACAGCATGTGCAAAAACCCGGACGTGGGTGACTGGGCACCGGTGCCTTGCCCTAACGTCTGATCCGGCACTGCGCCGTGCCCGTTGGCGCGGCGCAAGTTCTCTGGGCGACCCTGTGGGAACGAATCTGTGGGAGCGAATTCATTCGCGAAGAGGCCCGTACATCCAATCCATTTCTTCGGGATTGAATGTCGCTTTCGCGGATGAATCCGCTCCCACAATCGTCTTCAACGAGACCTCACCTGGCTCCAACAATAAGTCTGCGACCACTGTCGCTTGCACAAACCCGCCACTGGGCTATCGTCTGGCCTTTGGCAACAACGCGACCGAACCCGATGGGTTGCTTTAGGCGCTTTCGAGCGATGGCATCTGATCGGGGGGATTTGCATGCAAGACGTGAGGCGATTTCACGCTTTGGACAGCCTGCGCGGTATCTGCGCGATAGCGGTCGTCCTTTACCACACCCATCTCGTCGGCAGCATCACGGACTGGACCTTCTTCGCCAACGCCGACCTGTTCGTCGAATTCTTCTTTGTCCTCAGCGGTTTCGTCATGGCTCACGCCTACGGCAGCAAGCGGCATCTGGACTTCAGCCACTTTCTCGTTTCCCGTACCTTTCGCCTGCTGCCTCTGCATGCCTTCATGCTGGCGGTCTTCATCGCCCTGGAATTCCTCAAATTCGCCGCCTACAAACAGGGCTTCGGCTTCAATCAGACGCCCTTTACCGGCATGTACGCGCCGTCGCAGATCCTGCCCAATCTTCTGCTGCTGCAAAGCTGGACCCATCTGACGGAAAACCTGTCGTTCAATACCCCGGCCTGGAGCATCAGCATCGAGTATTGGACCTACATGGTTTTCGCCGCGACCATGCTCGTGGCGTCGGCTGGCAGGTATCTACTGTGGACGGTCATTGCCCTGGCCGGATTTGCGCTGCTCTACGGCCAGGCCGATGTGCTGACGGTCTACGCCCAGAAAGGCCTGGGCTGCTTCTTCGCCGGGGCCTTGGGCTACGCCTTTTTCAACCGCCTCAGGCACTGGATCGCGCCGGGTTTTGCCTTGCTCACTGTGCTGGAAGCCCTGGCCGCCATCGCCATCTGGGCGGTGCTGACCAGTGAGTTGCAGCAAAAGGTTTTGGCGGCGAGTGCAGTGTTCTGCGTGACCATCGTGCTGTTCGCCTTCGACGGCGGAGTGCTGTCCCGCGTGCTCAAGCACGAATTCTTCGCCCGCCTCGGGCGGCTCTCCTATTCGATCTACCTGACCCATCTGGCCGTGCTGTTCTTCGTCATCTCGGCTTTTATGGTGGTGCAGAAAAAGACTGGCGCCGACGTTGCGCCGATGCTCGGTGATATCCGCTATCTGGATACCGGGCATGTCTGGCTGAACAACCTGATGGTGGTGGTGATTCTGCTGGTGGTGGTGACGATTTCCAGCGCGACTTACCACTATGTCGAGCTCAAGGGGCAGGCGTTGGGCAAGCAACTGTTGCGGCGCCGGGCGCACAAGATCGCAACCAGCCAAGGTTAGGAACGAACTTGTTCGCCAGAGGCTATGCCTGACACACCGAGTCAGCTCAGATCGCCAATACGTTTGCTCCTGCGGGGATTTCAGTCAGCAGATACGTGGCAACTGCTCCCCCGATAACCAGTCGACAACCCGCCGCCCGCCAAAGCGGGTCTGCATTTGTACGAAGCCGTGGGGGTCGTCAAGCACAGTGCCGATGCGCGTGGCGTCGCGACCCAGAGGGTGAGCCTGCATGACTGTGAGCAGGGCATCGGCGTCTTCGGCCGCGCAGAGTGCAACCAGCTTGCCTTCGTTGGCGATGTATAACGGGTCCAGGCCCAGCAGCTCACAGGCGGCTTCCACTTGGGGCAGCACTGAGATCGCGGCTTCGTCCAGAAGCATGCCGACCCCGGACTGCCCGGCGATTTCATTGAGCGTGGTGGCCAGACCGCCTCGGGTCGGATCACGCAGTACGTGGATATCTGGCGCGACGTTGAGCATCTGTGCGACCAGATCATGCAGCGGTGCGCTGTCCGTGAGAATTTCTGTGTCGAACTCCAGGGATTCGCGGCGCGACATGATTGCTACACCATGCTGGCCGATACTGCCGGACAGCAGGATGGCATCCCCGTGTCGTGCTCGATGGCCGCCGGTATTGACTCCGGCCGGAACGATACCGATGCCAGTGGTGCTGATGAATACGCCGTCGCCCTTGCCGCGCTCCACTACCTTGGTATCGCCGGTAATGACCGGCACACCCGCCGCGCGGCTGGCCTGCCCCATCGAGTCGGCTATGCGCTTGAGGTCCGCCAGGGGGAAGCCTTCCTCGATAATGAAACTGGCCGACAGGTATAGCGGCCTGGCGCCACACATCGCCACATCGTTGAGGGTGCCATGCACGGCCAGGCTGCCAATGTCACCGCCGGGGAAAAACAGCGGGCTGACCACATGGGCGTCGGTAGCCATGACCATACGTTCACCGGGCGCCAGAGCCGGGCTGAACACTGCGCCATCGTTGCCCTCGCGCAACAGCGGGTTGTCGAAGGCGGTGAGGAACAACTCCTCGATCAGTTGCGCCGAGGCCCGGCCGCCGGCGCCATGGCCCATGTCGATGCGGCCGTCGCGCAGGTTCAGCGGGCGGACATAGCCGCGTTTGACGGGGCTGCGTGCGTTCATACGGCCATGACCTCAATGTCTTTGTAGCGCCCGTAGGCATAGTGCGCGGCGCAGGCGCCTTCGTTGGAGACCATGCACGAACCCATGGGGTTTTCAGGAGTACAGACTGTGCCGAACAGTTTGCAGTCCACGGGCTTTTTCTGTCCGCGCAGGATCGGCCCGCACTCGCAGGCCTTGTTATCCGCTACCGAGCGGTAGTTCAGTGCAAAACGCGCCTCGGCGTCATAGAGCGCGAAGTCCGGACGAATCTTCAGTGCACTCAACTCCACTTCACCCAGGCCGCGCCATTCGAAGCTGGGGCGCGTTTCGAAAATACGCTCCATCAGACCCTGGGCGGCGCGGTTGCCTTCGCGGCTGACGGCGCGGATGAATTCATTCTCGACTTCATGACGACCTTCGTTGACCTGCCTGACCAGCATCGAGATGGCCTGCATTACGTCCAGCGGCTCGAAACCAGCTATCACTACTGGCTTGCGGTAGCGTTCGGCAAAGGCTTCGTAGGGCTGCGAGCCTATGACGATACTGACGTGGGCCGGGCCGATAAAACCTTCCAGATTGACCGCCGTTTCTGCCTTGACCTGTGGCGCGGCGAGGATATGGGTGATGGCCGCAGGGGTCAGGACATGGCAGCACAGCACGCTGAAGTTTTTTAAGCCGCGTTGTTGCGCGTTATGGATCACCAGGGCGGTAGGTGGTGTGGTGGTCTCGAAACCGATGGCGAAGAACACCACCTCGCGATCCGGGTTGGCCTCGGCGATTTTCAGTGCGTCGGTCGGTGAGTAGATCATGCGGATGTCGGCGCCCCGGGCCTTGGCCTTGAGCAGCGACAGCCCCGCAGACGCCGGGACGCGAAGGGTGTCGCCGTAGCTGCACAGGATAACGTTCTGTTCCAGCGCCAGTTTCAGCGCCAGGTCTATACGCCCGATGGGCAACACGCATACCGGGCAGCCCGGACCGTGGATCATCTGCACATTGGCGGGTAGCAGATCGCTGATGCCGTAGCGAGAGATCGCATGGGTATGGCCGCCGCAGAACTCCATGAAGCGGTATTGCCGGTCGGGTTCTACCTGTTCACGGATGCGCTCGGCAATTCGCCGGGCGAGCTCGCCGTCGCGATATTCATCGATGTATTTCATGGTGCGTCCTGTTGAACGTTTGCCAGCTCGGCAAAAATGGCCAGGGTGCGCTCGGCTTCTTCGGAGTCGATCAGGCCCAGGGCGTAGCCGACGTGGACGATTACGTAGTCGTCGAGACGAGCCTCGGGTACCAGCGCCAGGGAGATGTCCTTGCGGATACCGCCCAGGTTGACCGTGGCCGTATCGTTTTCGCCGAGGGCGACGATGCGGGCGGGGATGGCTAGGCACATGTGAGTTTTTCCTCCAGAGGCAAGGCGACGCTGGCCGTAAGGTCCGGCCAGTGGCGGGCGATCCAGGCCTGGCCAAGCGCCAGCCCGGCATCGCCACAGGTGACGCTTTGTGCGGTATAGACCTTGATGTCCTGAGCGTGCAGCGCCTGGCTCAAGTGGCTGCTGAGCAGGCGATTGGCAAAGCAGCCACCGCCCAGAGCCACCGCCAGTTCGGTAGACTGCTGTACGACCCAGTCAGCCAGTGCCGCAGCCAGCGCCAGATGAAAGACCGCTGCGCCCTGTCCGGCCTGATCGGCATCGGCCAGTTCGAACAGGCGCACCAGCAGTGGCCGCAGATCGAGCATGCCGTCCTCGCGTATCTGCCACAGCCCGTCTACCTCGGGGGCCTGATGGTCTTGCAGCCAGAGGGTCGCGGTGCGCTCCAGGGCGATCGCCGCTTCAGCTTCGACCTGCTGGCGCACGCTGAGACCGAGGATCCCGGCGGCGGCATCGAACCATCGCCCGGCCCCGGTGCTCAGTGGGCAGTTGAGCTGACGCTGGAGCAGGATGGCAACGGTGCGTGCGCTCTGTTCGCCCACCAAAGGCGACAGACGCGGCACGATTTCATCTTCCCGACCCAGCACCTGCAAGGCTGCCGCAACCAGACGCCAGGGTTCGCGGGCAGCAATGTCGCCACCGGGCAAAGCCAGGGGCAGCAGATGCCCAAGACGTTGCCAAGCGGTCTGCCCGACCCATAGTAGCTCGCCGCCCCAAGACGTCGAGTCAGTGCCGAGGCCGACGCCGTCCAGCGCCAGTCCCAACACCGGTTGATGCAGGTCATGCTCGGCCATCAGTGCGGCGATATGGGCGTGATGATGCTGCACCGCCAGCGAGGGCACACCCAGTCGCTCGGCCAGGCCCACAGCCAGTTGCGAACTGTAAAAATCCGGATGCAGATCGTGGGCGATGGCGCGCAATGTGCCGTCGACACGAGCCAACAGATTCTCCAGCGAGTCGTCCAGATCGCGGCAGCCTTGCGGGTCACCCAAATCGCCGTGCAACGGTGACCAGATCACTTCAGTACCTTGCAGCAGGCACGCCGTATTTTTCAACCAGGCGCCACAGGCCAGGGTGGTGGCGCCGTCCGCTGAGTCAGGGAGCGTTTGTTTATGCATATCAGGCCTCATTCGCCTGTTGTCTGAGCGCCGCCAGCTCTGCTTCCAGTGCAGCGATACGAGCGGTGCGGGTGTCCGGTTGCGGCGCTCCGGCCAGCAGCCAGTCCAGCCAGGCATCCATGCCACTGCCGTCGCGGGCACTCAGTTGCAGGACCTGTAACTGCGGGTTGACCTGTCGGGCGTAGTCCAGACAGCGCTGCACGTCGAAATCCAGATGGGGCAACAGGTCGGTCTTGTTGAGAATCATCAGCCGTGCCGCAGCGAACATGTCCGGGTATTTGAGGGGTTTGTCCTCGCCCTCGGTCACCGACAGGATCGCCACTTTGCCCGCTTCGCCCAAGTCCCACAGGGCAGGACAGACCAGGTTGCCGACGTTCTCGATGAACAGCAGCGCCGCCGGGCCGCTGGCGCGGGGTGCCGGACTCTGGCGCAACACATTGGGGTGATGATTGTGGGTATGGTGATGCCCTGCCGCGTGCAGCGTGTCGTGCAGAGGCAGGCGGGCATAGGCGTCGGCAACCATGCGGGCGTCGAGGTGACAGCCCTTGCCGGTGTTGATCTGGATGGCGTCCACGCCGGTCTCGCGAATGCGCTCGGCATCGTGGCGGGTCTGCTGGTCGCCTTCGATCACTGCCAGCGGCAGTTGTGGATAACGCTCACGCAAGGCGCGCAGGGTGGCGCACAGCAGGGTGGTCTTGCCGGAGCCAGGGCTGGAAACCAGATTCAGTGCCAGCACGCCATGGGCTTCGAAGTGCTGACGGTTGTGCGCGGCATGACGGTCGTTTTCACCGAGGATGTCCTGCTCCAGGCGAATGGTCCGGGCCTGGCTCAGCCCCGGCACCGAGACCCGGGCCTGGCCCTTGCCGTAATGCAGATCGCCATCGGCATCGATAGCCACCTGCTCGACCGCCTCGCCCGTATGGCCAGCATCGGCGTGTGGGTGGGCATGATGCCCGTGATCATGGTCAGGCTTCTGGCTGTCGCTACAGCCGCAAACGACGCACATGGTGTTCCTCCAGCTAATACGGTTCAGTGATCCTCGACCTGAAGGTCGAGAATGCGTAACTCGGTGCCGCCATTGGCCTGCAGCCAGAAGCCGCCGCAATGAGGGCAGGGTGCACCGCGTTCGACCAGCGGCACGTTGACGGCGCAATCCAGGCACCAGGCCTGGCCTTCGGGCTCTTCGATATCGATCTGCGCTCCTTCGAGTAGAGTGCCGGGCGCCAGGGCTTCCAAGGCAAAGCGCAGGGCGCGGATTTCCACCCCGGCCAGCTTGCCGGCCTCCAGGCGCAGGCGACTGACGCGGGTGAACGGATCTTGACGGGCGGCGGCTTCTACGGCGCTGAGAATGCCGCCGGCCAGACTTACTTCATGCATGAGTCTTTCATCCTCGCCCCCTCAGGCAGGGGTTCCAGTTCGAAGGCGATGCACGGGTCGAAGGCGGCCATCAGCACACTGGCCCGCCTGCGACTGTCCGGAGTGTCGATTGGCAGGGCGCTGAGCGCCGTCGACAGTGAGCCCTGAGGGTGCAGGTTCCATTCCGTCGGGGCGATCACCTGATAGTCGGCGATGCGGGTCGTATGCGCTTCACCTTCCAGACTTATGTGGTGGATCAACAGCCCCCGCGCGGTCTCGCTCCAGGCCAGGGCCCTGCCGTCACCCAGGGGCATGGTACCGAGGCGCAGAAACGGCGCTTCGTCCAGCGACAACAGGGCCAGCTCGGCCACTCGGGCGCCGAGGCGCAGCCAGGCCGAGTCGATGTGTGCCGGGGTGCTGTGAGAGTGTCGGGTCCAGCAGCCGGTTTCACGCGCAGTGCCATACAGCTCGGGGTAGCGGGTGAAACCGGCATCGTTGTTCAACTGTTCGGCGATGCCGAGTATGGCGGCGGGGTCCTCGGTGCAGATCAGGGGATTGACCGCAATACGAACGGTGTCTGCGTCCTCCCGGCAATTGCCGAACAGGGTGGCCAGCCAATGATCGCTGCGTCGTGTCCAGTCCAGTAAAGCCTGTCGTGGATCTTCCTGCCATTGAGCCAGCCATTCGCGCAACGGAATACCCAGCCAACGGGCCAGGGTTTCGCCCGGGTTGAGGGTCCATTCGCGCAGGTCCGTGGTATCGGGGCGCGGCTGCCCCAGCCAGCGCGGCCAGTCGAGTATGATCCGGTGCAGGTGTTCGCGCCGGGTTTCTTCGTGCAGCGATCGCCAGGTCTCTTGCGTGAAACTGACATTCCCATCTCTGGCCGCCTGCACCGCCAGTTGCGCGGTCATGCGGTGGGCTCTGCCGCACAGGCTGTACAGCATAGCCAGATAACCGGGCGCCGCACTGGCCGGATGCCCGCGTAGCAGATGCCCGGCCAGGGTAGGGCGGCTGCCGACGATCGAAGGCGTGTGGCCGGGGCGGATTACAAGCGAGCCGCTGAGCTGCCGGAGCTTTTCGGTATTCATGGCTGGCCGCCTCGACGACCGAACAGCAACTCCCGACGATTGAGCGCTGAACGTTGTTCGACGGCACTCGATGGTGGCCGGCGTAGCTGTATCAGCACCTGTTCGGCGGTGGCGCAGGCGCTGGCATGGTCGGCGAAGTCGAACATCGGCGAAAACAGCGAGCAGCTCTCATAGCGCCCCAGTCGTTCGTCTTCGGCGCCGATAAAGTCCAATTGCTGGCCGCACAGATGCCGGGTAGCGCTGGCACCAGGGGCGAGATTATCGACACGGTTCATGGGTAGCCAGATCAGGTTCATGAACCAGGGTGTCAGCAGAATACCCAGTACCCCCAAGGGCACCGCATCCTGATCCTGTTCTATGGCAAAGCCCAGGGCCTGCACCTGCAAGGCTGGGTTCATCACCGGCAGGCCGAGCATGCGTTGACGGGCGATTTCGTCAAAGCGCAGGGCGAAGGCGTTCGCCCAGTCTGAGGTCAATTCGTGGTTATTCATCGATCACCATGAACTGCCGGGCGTCGCCGTCGCATACCGGGCAGCGCCAGTGCCCCGGCAGCGCGGAGAAGGGCGTGCCGGGGGCAATTTGCCAGACGGGATCGCCTTCGGCCGGGTCATAGACCCACCAGCAGATTTTGCATTCCAGGCGCGTGGCGTCGTCGATACGGCTGTTGTTGCCCAGGTAACTGCCTTCGAAGGTCGAGTCGTTGTCCATCTCAACTGCCCTCGAACCACTGGATCACGTCTTCGAAGCGCTCCAGCGAGTCGCACAGGTCTTCCGGCGCAGCGCAGATGACTTCCGGCAGGTCAGTGATTTCGATAGTGTCGAGGATCATTGCGTCCTGGGAGTTGAAATAGGTCAGGCGCCAGCAATTGGGAATCCGTGTGCTGGAGATGCGGCAGTTGCCGTAGCCGCGTGTCAGCGCCATGACCGAGCCGGTGCCCAGGCAATCGTTGATCCACAGCACGTCCGATTCGGACAGGGGCAACAGCGTCAGGTTGATCACATGAGGGCCGGCACCGCTGCGCCAGTTCAAGGCGCGGTCCTGGATTTCGGTGATGATCGCCGGGGCGTTCATGACCCCTGGCGGCAGGGTTTGCGGCAGCTTCAATGGCAGCGGGAAACTGGCGGCCAGGGCCCGCAATGCCAGGTCCATGGGCGCGGGGCCGACTTCGATCCAGTCTTTGTCGTCACCGATCACACGCCATACGCCGGTAAAGATCGACTCTTGTATGCGCAGTGACTCGACACCATCGAAGCGGATGCTGACTTCACCTTCGCCCAACAGTTGGCCCAGCAGGACGCGGTCGGCGGCGCTGTAACCGTTGATGTCGACTGGCGTGGTGAGCTGACCGCAAGTGCTCAGGCGCAGTTGTTCCAACAAGGTCTGCAAGGCCTGGCGCGTGTCGGGGCGGTCGTCCAGGGCTTCGGGTTCGGGCAGCAGCGGTGCGCGGTGGGTGCTCATGCCCTGGGGCATGCTGATGTATTCGAGTACATCGTCCTCGGGTTGCGAGCCGGGGCCGATATCCATCAACGGGATGTACTGCAGCGGATCCATGATGTGGGGCTCGTTCATTGGCAACCTCCAGGCTGCTCATTGGAGCTGGCACTGACCAGGGGAATAAGGGTGTTGCTGGCGCTGACGGCTTTATCCGCGAGCAACAGGTACTCGTCCCAATCGTGCATACCGTCGATGCTGGTGACGTAGCCGCCGTCGCGCAGCCACACCAGGGTCGGCCAGCGACGCAGGGCATAGCGACCGGCGAAGGTTTCCTCGTGTTCGCGCGGCACCACGCCGATACGCACGTGCCTGCCATGCCGGCGGGCGACTTCCTGGCACAGCTCTGGCAGCACCACGGCCACGTCCAGGCATTCGGGATGGCGCACTGGATCGCCACATAACAACAGCAGGCAATCGCCGCCTTCGGCGAGCCAGCTCTCCAGGTTGAGCGGGTCGATCCAGCGGCCATGAAACTCATTGACCAGACGGGCGATCAACGGTGGAACACTGGGCGCGGTGTAGAGGGGGGCCATGAAAACGGCGGATTCGGTCATGATGATTCCTTGTTGGCAGCGTTGCCGGTCAGGGCTGCCAGTTGTGCGCCGCTCATGGCGGAGGGCAGGGCAAAGCCGGGGGCATCGCCCGCGTCGGGGATGTCGCCTGCCATGGCCAGGTCGAGCAGCATCAGGGTGGCTTCGATCTCTGCCGCGCGTTGGCCATCCAGGCGTTCGCGGGCGGCGTCGATGAACACCAATAGCCAGTCACCCGGCGCGCAGGGTCCCACCAATGCCGTGTCGACGTGTTGCGCCCGGTCATATCGATCACGGCATTGAGCGAAACCCGCCGTTGCGCTGATGACCTGCATGGGCATGCCGATGCACATCAGCGGCGCCTCGCCAGGATGCGCTCGTCACCGATGCGGCAGGCGTCTTCGGCGGATGGGCGCTGGTCTTCATAGCGTTGCAATTGCAGGTGCGGCAGGGTCACGGCTTCTGCGCCATCCAGCGGTGTGGTCCGTTGCCGGGGCTCTGCACCCCATTCAGCCAGGACGCGCAAGGCCTCTTGCAAAGCCGGCTCGATGGCAGCCTTGACCACGGGCCGCAGGCTGCCGCCGTAATCCATCATGTGTTCGGGCTGGCAGCCGATCAGCAGCACCTTGCTCGGGTAATGGCCGGTCAGTTGCGCCAGCATCAGCACTTCCTGGAAACCGGTCTGGTGCAGGCTGAGTTTCTTGATGCCGAGGAACTTCGGCACTTCGTCGTCGGCAATGAACTTCAGTTCGCCCGGGGCGAGGTTGTAGTCCACTGCATCGAAGATCAGCAGGTAATCGGCCTGCTGCACATGCTGGATCAGGTACAGGCCCTGGGTGCCGCCATCGATCAGGGAAACGTTGTCGGCGAACTCATAGCGCTGTTGCAGGGTTTCGATGCAACGTACGCCAAAGCCCTCGTCGGCCCAGAGCAGATTGCCGATACCAAGGACGGTGATGCTGGGAGTGGATGTGCTCATTTTTTGAACATCTTATAGCCGGAGAACATGCTGCCGATCAGGCTCAGGCGCCCGCCGATTTCTTCACGCACAGCGGCATACACGTGAAGCAGCACAAAAGTGACGATGACCCACATGCCCAGATGGTGCAGGGTGTGGACATTTTGCGATTGGCCCAGCAGGGGCAGGACCCAGCCGAAGGTGCGTTCCTGCCAGGAACCCATCTGCGAGCCCTCGCCGTACAGAGCAAAGCCGGTGAGGATCATGAACAGCGAACCGAGCAGGAACACCAGGCACATGGCGAAGCGCGACAGCGGGTTGTGGCCGAACATCGGCGCCGGGACCGGGCCGATAAACAGGTAATAGCGCAGCCAGGTAAAGAAATCGGCCCAGTACTGGCGGTTGAACAACGGCACCGAGAACAGTTCGCGGGCATGGTGATTGCCGACCAGCGCCCAATAGGCACGGCCAAGAATGCCAATGGCGAAAATATAGCCGGCGCTGAAGTGCGCGAAGCGGATGTAACCCATCAGGAAATGGGCGCTGGCCTCACCGGGCTGGGTCGGCAGCGGCGAGCCGATAAAGTAGCCGGTGATGGCCAATACCACGATGCAGGCGGCATTCACCCAGTGCCACAGGCGCACCGGGGCTTCGTAGACATATTCCGACCGGGTGACGGGAAGATCAGTCTGGCGGGTCATATCGTTACCTTCAAAAATGCAGGCGCGGCGAACGCCTGCGGGATAGCGTGCTTAGCGGACCTTGACCGTGCTCAGTTCGGCACCGTCTTCGCTCATGATGTGCGTGGCGCAGGCCATGCACGGGTCGAACGAATGCAGGGTGCGCAGGATTTCCACAGGTTGGTCGGGGATGGCCACCGGGGTGTTCATCAGCGCTGCTTCAAACGCGCCGATCTGACCCTTGGCATCACGCGGACCACCGTTCCAGGTGCTGGGGACGACGCACTGGTAGTTCTCGATGCGGCCGTTCTTGATGCGAATCCAGTGCCCCAGCGCGCCACGTGGCGCGGCGACGATGCCGACGCCCTTGGCTTCAGCCGGCCAGGTGGACGGGTCCCACTTCTCTACGTTGGCGGTAGAGCGGTCGCCGTTCTTGATATTGGTCATCAACTCTTTCCAGTCGTCGACCATCATTTCCGCGCAGTACTCGGCTTCCAGGGCGCGGGTCAGGGTGCGGCCGATGGTGCTTGGCAGGACCTGCTTGGCGCTGTAGTCGGTCTCCGGCAGGCCGAGCAGTTTCGGCACGCCATGGTTGACGGCGGCCAGCGAGCTTTCCAGTTGCTCCTTGACCCGCTGGCAGTGCGGGTTGCCTTTGAGGGCATGGGCGTAGCCGAGGATATAGCGGGCCAGCGGGCCAACTTCCATGGCATGGCCGCGCCAGCGCGGCGCCTTGACCCAGGAGTACTTGGCGCTTTCGTCCACGGCTTCGATATTGGTGCGGGTGCCCTTGGTGTTGGCGCCCAGCTCGTAGTTCGGGTCGGTGATGCCGTCCCACGGGTGCAGGCCCTTGTCGTTGTCCGGGTACTTGTACCAGGAGTGAGTGACGAACTCCTGGACCTGCTCGGGATCGCGCGGGTCCACCGGCAGGATCTCGTCCCAGTTGCCATTAAGGATGGCGCCGCCGGGCAACTGGTTGGTGCTGTCGTCGTAGTTGACCTTGGCGTAAGTGCCGTAATCCATGACGTTGGTCGCGGACAGGCCGCCGCCATGCAGCCACCCTTTCTGCTTATAGATGGTGCCGATGGCCAGCACGTCCGGCACATAAACGTTACGGCAAAACTCCAGCGCTTCGTCGATGCGCGCCCGCACGAAGTTCAGCCGCTCCATGTTCAGCGGGGCGCCAGCGGCCAGATCGCCGTCGATATTGATCGCGCAGGGCACACCGCCGACCAGGTAGTTAGGGTGCGGGTTCTTGCCGCCAAAGATGGTGTGGATCTTCACCCACTCTTTCTGCAGGTCCAGGGCCTCCAGATAGTGAGTCACGGCCATCAGATTGGCTTCGGGCGGCAACTGGTACGCCGGGTTGCCCCAGTAGCCGTTCATGAACGGGCCAAGCTGGCCGCTTTCGAAGAACTTCTTCAGGCGGTTCTGCACGTCGCGAAAGTAGCCGGGCGACGACAATGGATGGGACGGCGAAACCTTCTGCTGCAATTCCGAAGTCGCCTTGGGGTCGGCCTTGAGTGCCGACACCACATCGACCCAATCCAGAGCGTGCAAGTGGTAGAAATGCACGGCGTGGTCGTGGACTTGCAGGGTCTTGGCCATCATTTCGCGAATCAGATGGGCGTTGGGCGGAATGCGGATGCCCAGAGCATCCTCTACCGAACGCACCGAGGCCAGGGCATGGCAGCCGGTGCAGACACCGCAGATACGCTCGACAAACGCCCAGGCATCGCGCGGGTCGCGGCCCTTGAGAATGACTTCCAGGCCGCGCCACATGGTCCCCGTGGAGACGGCATTGCGGATCACGTTATTGGCGTCGAGGTTGACCTCTACGCGCATGTGGCCCTCGATGCGGGTCACGGGGTCGACGACGATGCGCCGACCGGTATTGTTCAGGTCGAAGCCTTGGGTCGAGTAGTTGATGCTCATTGATGGTTAATCCTGTCGTGCGCCGAGGCGTCTTGAGATGGGCCTTTACTGGCGCGTTTAAGGGCAGTGACCGCGGCGTGGGCGGCGACGGCGGCGCCGACGGTGCCGGCGGCGGCCAGGCCGATCTGGTCGGCGTTGGCTTCAACGCCGAACGCATTGATATCGGTCAGGCGGTTATAGAACGAGCCCTTGTCCCAGAAGCCTTCCTCGGAGCAACCGATGCAGCCGTGACCGGACTGGATCGGGAAACTGGTGCCGCCGTTCCAGCGCACGGTGGAGCAGGCGTTGTAGGTGGTCGGGCCTTTGCAGCCGACCTTGTACAGGCAGTAACCCTTGCGCGCGGAGTCGTCATCCCAGGCCTCGACGAATTGCCCGGCGTCGAAGTTCGGACGGCGGTAGCACTTGTCGTGGATGCGCTGGCTGTAGAACATCTTCGGCCGGCCCTGGCGGTCCAGCTCGGGGATGCGGTCGAAGGTCAGCATGTAGGTGATCACGCCGGTCATGACTTCAGCGATAGGCGGGCAGCCCGGCACCTTGATGATCGGCTTGTCGGTGATGACCTTGTGGATCGGCACGGCCTGGGTCGGGTTCGGCTTGGCGGCCTGCACGCAGCCCCAGCTGGCGCAGGAACCCCAGGAAATGATCGCCTTGGCGTCCTTGGCGACGCGGCGCAGCTGCTCGATAAACGGCTTGCCGCCAATGATGCAGCTCATACCGTCCTGATTCAGCGGCGGGTTGCCTTCCACGGCAAGAATGTAATTGCCCTTGTAGCGGGTCATGACCTCTTCAAGTATGGCTTCTGCCTGATGCCCGGCAGAGGCCATCAGGGTGTCGTCATAATCCAGCGAGATCATCGACAGCACCACATCCTTGGCCAGCGGATGGGCCGAGCGGATAAAGGATTCGGAGCAGCAGGTACATTCCAGGCCGTGCAGCCAGAGCACGGGGGTACGCGGCTTGTTTTCCATGGCCCAGGCGATTTTCGGCATAAAGGCCGGGCCCAGGCCGAGGGATGTGGCTGTCAGGGAGCAGAACTTGAGAAAGCTCCGCCGTGAGATGCCCTGCCTGCGCATCACCTCATAAAACGTTTCGATCACAGATATTTCCTCCCCGGAAACAGGCTTGAATCAGGCTGTCGGCCTGAAATTCTTTTGGGTATGCACGGTGTACTGGTAAGTACAAGACCTGTGCCATTCGGTCGCGGGGAGGCGTAAGACTTTAGTCGGGCCGAAGAACCCCTTTAATTCAGGGGTTCTGGAAGGAATAGGGGGAAGGGGTACTCGAAGGGACGTGAAACGGGTGGAAATATTGTTTCCAGTTTATTGGCTCATGTGGAAGCTATATATTCAGTTCGCCGGCTTGGGCAAACGGTCATAACCCTTCAGGCGATAAAGCGCCAGGGAGACGATCCAGGTAGTAGCTAACAGGCCAATGATCAGGTAGCCGATCAGGCCGAAATCTTCACTCATGGCATCGACGAACTGCCAGATTCGGCCCTGCAATGACAAGTGCTCGTTGAGCAGGCTCAGCACTTCCACGCCGCCAACCAGCAGGGCTACCAGCACAGAAACCGAGGTGATGGTCAGGTTGTAATAAAGCTTGCGCATGGGCTTGATCATGGCCCAGCGATAGGCGCCGGTCATCATCACGCTGTCGGCAGTGTCGACAAGGGCCATGCCCGCGGTGAACAGGGCCGGGAATACCATGATCGACCAGATTGGCAGGTTCTGTGAGGCTTGGGTGGCGGAAATGCCGAGCAGACCGATTTCCGTGGCGGTATCAAAACCCAGGCCGAACAGCAGGCCCAGCGGGTACATCTGCCAGCTGCGGCTGATCAGGCGGAACAGCGGACGTACCAGGCGAGCAATGATACCGCCGCCGCAGAGCATGGAATTCAGTTCCTGTTCGCCAACCCTCTCGCCGCGGCGCACGCGGCGCAATGTCTGCCAGACCGAGCGCAGAATGACCAGATTGATCACCGCCACCAGTAGCAGGAACGCCGCCGAGACACTGGTGCCGATAATCCCGCCAACGCTGTGAAAAGACTCCAGTTGCGTATGGAACGCCGTGGTGGCCAGGGCAATCAGCAAGGTTGCGCCGATCACCACGCTGCTGTGTCCAAGGGAAAAGAACAGGCCGACCGTTGCCGTGGATTTATTCTCTTGGATCAGCTTGCGGGTCACGTTATCAATAGCGGCTATATGGTCGGCGTCCACTGCATGGCGCAGGCCGAAGCTGTAGGCCAGAAAGGCCGTACCCAAGAGTAATGGGAAGTCCCGAAAGGCCACGAAGGCCCATATCCAGGCCAGCAGGTTGGCAGCGAACAGGCCCAGGAAGATCAGCGAGACGTGGCGTTTGAACAGCGGTGTGGCGGCGGACATACAAACTCCAGCAGGCAGATTCGGCGTATGAAGAATTCAAAAATATTCATACTTCATACAAGGCGCGTGCCATAGGCGTACAAACAACCGTGTTCAGTCCGTTGTGTTGTTTTCGCGGCGTTCCAGTGTCATTGCCGTTCAGGTCATTGCGCAGGTTTTACCTGCGGCAGGATCAAGGTGAATTGCGCACCGCCCTGAGGATGATTACCCGCCAGCAACCGCCCGCCACACCGCTCGACGATGCTGTAGCTGATCGACAGACCCAGCCCGGTGCCTTTGCCCACCGGCTTGGTGGTGAAGAAGGGATCGAATACGTGATTGAGGTGTTCGACGGCGATGCCGGGACCGTTGTCGCGGACATGCAGGGTGATCCAGTCTTCATCCTGAACCAGGCTCAGCCACACCTGCGGCGCGTGTTCGCCGCCGGTGCCCGCCGCGTCGTAGGCGTTCTGGATCAGGTTCATCAGCACTTGTAGCAACTGTCCACTATTGCCGCGCACCCAGACGGTGGTCGAAGGTTGCCAATGCACCTGCAGGTCTTGGGCTACGCCAAGGGTAATCCAGTGAATGGCTCGCTCCACCACCTCGTTAAGGTTGATATCGCTGACGACCTCGCGATCGACTGCTGAAAACCGCTTCAGGGCGCTGACGATATCGGCGGTGCGTTCGGCACCTTCCACCGTGCCCTCTACCAGTGATGGCAGGTCGGCCAGCAACGGGTCGATGCGCAATTGCTTGCGCAAGGCTTCGCGCTCGGGGTGAGAAACATCCTGATGGACAGCCTCCAGATAGCACTCCAGACGCTCACGATAGCCACCCAGCACATGGGCATTGGCCAGCACGAAGCTAATGGGGTTGTTCAATTCGTGAGCAACCCCGGCCACCAGTCGACCGAGAGAGGCCATCTTCTCGGCGTGCAGCAGTTGTTGCTGAGTGCGTTTGAGGGCTTCGTGGGCGTCATGCAACTGTCGGTAAGCGTGTTGCAGCTCGCCCAGCGGACGGCCCACCAGCACATGGCCGATGCAGCGGCCGTGGGTGGTACTGCGCACGGTACAACTGAGATCTACCGGTTGTGCGGCGCCATGGCTGTCGCGGAAGTTGACCTCCAGCGTGGCACTCGCCCCCACCCGGCTCAAGCCTGCCAGGGTGGTTCGCAGGCGCTCTCGGCTGACATCGTCGGCCAGCAGTTCATAAACCCGGCGGCCCCGTAGCGCCTGTTCGTCCTGAGCGACCTGACGCGACAGCGCTGCGTTAGATTCCTCAATGCTCCCCTCGGTGTCGCATGCCAGCAGCACGTCGGACATGGACGACAGCAACCCGGCGATGAACTGTTGGGACTGCTCCAGCTCGGCGTTCTTTTCCTCAAGGGCGATCTCGTCTTGCACCAGCCGCGAATAGACCTCGTCCATTTTGCTGATGACTTCCAGCCAGGCTTCTTCGTCGAGGCTGCCCGGCGGGGGCGTCTTGGCTGCCATAGTCAGCTCATTGGGTGCAGGTGCGAATGGCGGTGGGCGGCGTCATCCGTGGTTCGGTGCTCCACCGGGATCAGGTTGAGCGTGCCGTGGCGCACGCCGCGCTCGGCGCACAATTGGTTGGCAAAGTGCCGCACCTGATCGGCCGTCCCCTTGAGCAGCAGGCTTTCCAGGCAATTGTCGTGGTCCAGGTGCACATGCTGGCTGGCGATAGTCAGGTGATGGTGATCGTGTTGCAGGCTCGTCACGCGCTCGCTCAGGGTGCGGGCATGGTGGTCATAGACGAAGCTGAGGTTGGCCACGCAATGCGGCGCCTGGGCCTGCGCCAGTCGGGCCTGTTCGATGTGCCTGCGCAGGATGTCGCGCATGGCTTCGGAGCGATTGCGGTAACCCTGTGCGTGGATCAGGGCATCGAGCTCTTCGGCCAATTGGCGGTCCAGTGAAATGGTAAGGCGTTCCATGAGATTTCCCGATTCAGTGCACTGTGCAGACCATGCACGGATCAAAAGAGCGGACGATATGCTGCACCGCCACGGGGGTTTTCTCGCCGGGCAGTACCGGAGCGCCCTGCAATGCCTGCTCCAGCGCGCCGGGCCGGCCTTCGCTGTCCCTTGGCGAGAAATTCCAGGTGGTCGGAGCGATGATCTGGTAGGCCGCGATACGTCCGTTCTTGACCGTCATCCAGTGGCCGAGAGCACCGCGTGCCGCTTCGTTGAGGCCCACGGCACTGCCGCTGTCGGGCATGTCGGTGATCTGGTGGTAGGGCTCGCCGGGCCGCAGCTCCAACAGCCATTGCTCCATCAGTGGCACGATTATGGCCAGTTCCAGCAGCCGTGCCAGCACTCGGGTGTACACCGTGGCGCCGCAACGGGCGGCGGCGTCGCGAATCAAGGGGTGGCCGTTGATCAACTGCCGGGCCAAAGCGCCGGTCTCCAGGACCCGACCGGCCAGGCGCGGGGCTTTGTTCCAGGTATAGCCAGCGGCTTTTTCCGCGTTCGGACGGGTTTCGCCCTGAGCTGGATGCAGCGGCCCTTGGCTGTCATCCAGCCAGGCACGGGTGGCGTCCTCGCGAATATCGGCCAGGTTTACCTCGCGTACTTGCCCGGTTGCGGCATCCCACACGCCTTGAGCGAAGGTCATCCGACCGTCAGCCTGAGGATAGGCGCCATAGGACATGAACAGCCCCGGGCCCGGACCTAGATGCTCCAGACCGGTGTCCTTGACGATGGTCAGAAACTGGCGCAGATCGCCCTTGTCCGGCGCTGCGCTGTACCAGGCCCATAGATCTGCTTCGCTGCTCAAGCCGCTGATGTGCTCCAGTTCGCTGGCGAACAGCTCGGTCTGCAGGAACTGACGAAACTCGCGCACGCGCGTCAACAGGCGCATACGTTCGGCGGCGTCGATGGCCCGGGAAGAGCCACCTGGTTGAATCGAACCGGTATGCGGCCACTTGCCGCCGAGGGTGCCAATCAGGTCGAGCCAGCGCTTGCGGGCCGCCAGGGCCAGGCGCTGTTGCGTACCTTGATGGGGCGTGAAGCGGGTCAGGGCCGCGCCATGCCAGGGCCGCGCGCTGTAAACCGGGCGGACGAAGTCCGGCATGAAAAACAGATAGAAGTGGCTCAGGTGATCGGCGAGGTTTTCCGTCGCCGCCATCAGATTGGTCGTCAGCAGGCCGTTGGCCGGGGGGTGCACGCCTGCAATACCGGTCAGGGCCCGGGCGGCGGCAATCGACTGTGACACCGAGCAGATCCCGCAGATGCGTGGCGCATACACCAGTGCGTCGAGCGGGGCGTGCTGCAGCATGATCTGTTCGAAGCCACGAAACATCGTAGCGTTGACGTGGGCGGCAGTGACCCGGTCGGCGTCGATATCCAGCTGGATCTCCAGATCGCCTTCTACACGATTGAACGGGCCGACCAATAGTCGTGACATAACTCTTCTCTAGCGGCGTGGCGGACGAATGACCGGCGCGATCAGGGTGTGATCTGCAGTGGCGTTCTGCTTGACTCGCTTGGGCGTTGCCGATTTTGACAGGGCTGACAACGCCACGAACCAGGCCTTGGGCATATCGGTCGGCAGGCCGATGGGAATGCCCGCCAGCTTGGGCGTAAGGTTGAACGAATGCCCCGGCTCTTCGAAGCCCGGCCCGGTGCAATTAATGCAGGCGTAGCCACCGCGAGTGCAGGAACCTTCGCCGTTCCACAGCCGGGTGTTGCAGTCGCCGTGAGCCTGAGTGCCCTTACAGCCCATGTTTTCCATCATACAGCCCAGGTCCGATGGCTTCTCGGCGCTGGCCTTGTATTCGTAATACTCGTTGCGGGTACAGCCGTGATGCACCAGTTGGTCGGCATAGAAGCGCGGGCGCCCCAGGTCGTCCATGTCTGCTGCCTGAAACAGCCCGGCGGACAGGCTCATCAGGGTATCGGTAACCCAGCCAGGATGAGTCGGGCAGCCGGCGACATTGATCGCCGACAGGCCGCGCCGCGAGCGATAATCGCTACCCAGTAGCCCGCCGCGGCGGTCACCATCGTATTGCAGGCCGCAGGCATCGGTGGGGTTGCTGCCCGCTGCGGTGATACCGCCGTAGGCGGCACAAGTGCCGATGCCCAGAGTGTAATCGGCGACGGCGGCCAGCTTGCGCACCCAGTCGATCATCGGCAGACCGGTGCCCGCCAGCATATGAAAGCGCCCTGTGCCATTGGGGCCACGCAACAGTGAGCCTTCTATGCACAGAGCATGCAGCGGTGTGCGACCGCTTAGGCAGTCATCGAGAATTTCCAGCACTTCATGGCCGCTTTCCAGTGACAACGACGGGTGCCAGAGCAGTTCGATTCCCGCGCCGCGCCACATCCCGGCGAAGTCCTGGGTATCGGCGCACAACAGCGACATATTGCAGCCACCGCAGCCGCCGGATTGCAGCCAGAGCACATTGAACATGCCTGCCATCAGGACTCCTCCATGCCGAGGCGTCTTAGTTTCTGCCTCAGGCCTACGCGAGACAGACCCAGCTCACGGGCCGCATGAGTCTTGTTCCAGCGATGGCGCAGCATGGACTCTTTGAGAATGCTCGCCTCAATGGCGTCGAGCTGTTCCTGCAAAGTCCCGGCTGCCGGGCCGAAACGCCGTGGGCCCGGCAGGTTGCCAGCGTTATGGCCCTGGCGGACGCGGAATGAAAAGCCGTGGGAACCAATACTCGGGCCATCGGCCAAAGCCGCCGCGCGGTAGATCTCGTTACGCAGTTCACGGATATTGCCCGGCCAGGGGTAGCTGATCAGGCTGGCGAGCGCTTCATCGGCGAAGGTCAGGTCCGGAAGGTCCAGTTCCAGGCGTGCGTCGGCGAGAATCTTGCCTGCGATGGGAATGATGTCGGCACTGCGCTCACGCAACGGCGGTAGAGCAAGAGTGACGCCGGACAAGCGGTAATACAGGTCGGCGCGGAAACGCCCGGCACGGACTTCTTCTTCGAGATCGCGATGGGTCGCGGCAATCACCCGAACATTTACCCGAATGGTATTAGTGCCACCCACCGGGCGTAGCTCGCCTTCCTGCAACACCCGCAGCAGCTTGACCTGGAATGCCGCCGAGGTGTCACCGATCTCATCCAGCAAAACGGTGCCGCCGTCGGCACGCTGAAACAGGCCGATATGGTCCTGATGGGCGCCAGTAAAGGCGCCACGCTTGTGTCCGAACAGCTCCGATTCGAGCAGGGTATCGGTCAGCGCTGCGCAGTTTTCCATGACAAAGGCTTTGTCGGCTCGAGTGCTGGCGTAATGAATTGCCCGAGCCAGCAACTCCTTGCCCGTTCCCGACTCGCCCAGCAATAGCACCGATAGATCGAAACGGGCAATGCGCGCCGCCATGTCGCAAATGGCATCCAGCGGCCCGCCTGGTGTGCGGATGATGCGCGCAATATCGAAGGTGTTACGTACTTTTTCCAGGGTTTCCCGGCTGCGTTTGCGCAGCGTTGGCGTGCCTGCGCGTAACTCCAGATCCAGGCGCTGCATATGATTTTGCAGCAACTGGCTCTCCACTGCATTACGCACGGTGCTCAATAAATGATCAGGTACCCAGGGTTTGAGCAAGTACTGATAGATGCCGGCCTCATTGATGCCGGTGATGATGTCTTCCGAATCGGTGTACCCGGACAATACAATCCGCACCACCTGGGGCCAGCGCTCACGGACTTCACGCAGAAACTCGATACCGCTGACTTGAGGCATGCGCTGATCGCAAAGGATCACCGCAACGTTCTGGCTCTCCAGCAGCGATCTGGCCTGGGCGGCAGAGTCGGCCAGCACCACGTTGAATTCTTGATTGAGAACGCGATTGAGAGATTCTCGGGATCGCAGTTCGTCGTCCACGACGAGAATGGTTGGAAGGTTATGATGCGTTTCTTCGATGGCTGTCATTGGCACACAAGGTGGCTTGTGAAGAGCGTCGAAATGTTACCACGCGCTAAGGCACTTGCCTGAGGGCAATAAAAAACCCGCCGAAGCGGGTTCTTTTCTACAAGACCATTCCAACATCCTGTCAGTAGCCCTCCGGGCAATGGTCGGGACCTTCCCTGATCCGCTGGTGAACTCCTTGTTCACCAGTTGTTAGGGTCAGATTAGCGGGGGAATATGACAGTAAATAGAGCGAATCTACGTGCTGTGCTGTAGGAAATTAGCTATTGATCGTTTGCGCGAGGGTTGTTGACCAGCGCTGCAAGCTTATCCGCGCGCTCGATGCACTCAAGCGCACGTTCCACCATATGCGTGCCCATCTCCACCATGTGCATGACGGTAAAGGCCAGCTTGCGTTGCGAGCCTTGCAGGGCATCGCCGACTTCATAGGCCGTGGCGATGGCGCAGCGCAGGAACTCGATCGCATGGACGAGGGTGGCTTGCAGGTCGGCCATGTCCTGAGCGACGTAATCGGCCAGGGCGCGCTCGAGCATTGTCGGTTCGCAGTGGGTTGAATCGGAGTGGGGTGGATCAGGAGTAATTTTGACCATGGCTCAGCTCTTCATTGAGAGCCGCCAGACAATCGCGACTAAACGATCAAAGGTGGCGGCTGTGACTTGCAGGTTAGTCGACCGGCGAGCTAAGAAACCGGCGCACCCGAAGGTGCCCTGCGCACAGCCGCCATAACGCACAACCGCCAAAAATGGTTGCTGATACAGCGGCGCAATACGCCTTAGTTCGTGTAGCCAGGCGACTAAACCTGATCGCTGATGAGCAGCGACCGGCGCAGACTAGGCTCCCGAATTCGAAGGCGCAAGCGGGTGCGGATTCTCTCGGAAATGTCCTTCAAAAGAAAGGGAGGGGGGCTACAACGAGGCTTTTTTCAGACAGTGAGACGGAGTGTCAGATGGGACGCCTCGTGAACACAGCGCAAATTTCTGGATTGAAATGAGGTTTTTGTAGGAGCTGCCGAAGGCTGCGAAAGCGCTGTAACTGACAGACCCGTTCGCAGCCTCCGGCAGCTCCTACAGGGTCCTGTTCGCCGCTGACACATTATCTCGCCCAATAAAAAACCCGCCGAAGCGGGTTCTTTTCTACAAAACCATTCCAACATCCTGTCGACGGCCATCCGGGCCATGGTCGAATCATCCGTGATCCGCTGGTGAACTCCTTGTTCGCCAGTTGTGGATCCAAGATTACGCAGGCCGAGGGGAGGTAGATAGGGCGAATGTACGTGATGACGTGTAAGACATTGGCTATTGATCGTTTGCGCGAGGTCAACGCTCAGATTGCGACTGATGACTGCGATACATCGCCAATGTTAGCGCCTGGCCATCATGGGACAGAAAAGTCGCCGCGCCTTCGGCCGAAGCCTCTGCGGACTCCACCACCCGGGCAAACATCAGCCGTTCATACTCGGCTACGGCATCCGTCCAGTGCGCGGGGCCAGCCAGCAAACGGGCCAGTTCGGCGGCATCGAGCAGGGCGTTATTCACCCCTTCACCGCTAAATGGCGACATCACATGAGCGGCATCGCCGAGCAGGGTCAGGCCTTTGCGATTAATCCAGCAATGGCCGACGGGCAGGGCGTAGATCGGGCGCACGGCGAATTCGTCGTTGCTGATACGAAACAGGCTAAGGAACTCGTCGGCAAATCCCGCAAACTCTTGCTCCAGTTTCTGACGCACCGCGGCAGGCGAGGTGAAGTCGAAGCGTTGCTCCGTCCAGCCCAGGGGGACGCGAAAGATGGCATAGCCGCGCACATGGGCATTGCCGTTGCGTTGCAGGATCAGCGCCTTGCCGTCGGCTTCTACGCCGATCTTGCCGCGACCGATCAACTTCGATTGAGCCGGATGGCTGCGGTCGATATCGTCGATGCCGAACTCAAGAAAACACACACCGCTG
The DNA here is from genome assembly GCF_047303955.1 of Pseudomonas sp. Pseusp88. Taxonomy (NCBI): domain Bacteria; kingdom Pseudomonadati; phylum Pseudomonadota; class Gammaproteobacteria; order Pseudomonadales; family Pseudomonadaceae; genus Pseudomonas; species Pseudomonas sp. Pseusp88. The sequence continues at coordinate 88,150 of NZ_JBGLYM010000009.1, forward strand.
TACTGCGGCTTGTAGGGCGACAACAACGGCCTGACCCGCGACCACGCACCATCGGCGCCGACGACCAGATCAAAAGGGCCTTCCAGACCATGATCGAACATCAGGTTCCAGCGGCCGTCACCTTTGTCCTGCACCTCGCGTAGGGCCGCGCCCCAACGAATGCAGGAAGGTGGCAACGCATCCAGTAGCAGGGCGCGCAATGCAGTGCGGTCCACCTCCGGGCGATTGCCACTGGTGTCCTGATCATCGAACAGCATCTGCCCGCCTTTGTCGTAGAGGCGTGAACCCTGATCCTCATAGCGGGCGACGGCATTGAAGGCCTCGAGCAGGCCTGCGCGTTCCATTGCCAACTGACCGGAGCCCTCATGCAGGTCCAGCGTGCCACCTTGCGGGCGTTCCATTGGATGGGCGTCGCGCTCAAACACAGTGCTGGCAATGCCGTGCAAAGACAGAATACGGGCCAGTGCCAGGCCACCAGGGCCAGCGCCGACGATGGCGATCTTCGGGTTCGCGTTCATTCAGGAGATCCATTAATATAGGTGCCTATGTAAAACAATATAGGCTCCTATATATATGTCAAGCGCGCCCGAAATCCCTGATGCCAACCGCTCGATGCGCCTGATCGGCCAACTTAACCGGACTTTCGCCCGTTTGGTCGACGCACCCCTGCGCGAATTGGGATTTGCCATGGGCCAACTGCCGGTACTGGTTACCCTGAAACACACCGGCAGCGCCTCCCAGATTGAGCTGGCGCGGATCGCCCAGGTCGAACAACCGAGCATGGCTCAACTGCTGCAACGGATGGAACGCGACGGTCTGGTGCAACGCGTCCCCGACCCGTCCGACGGCCGCAGCCGTCTGATCTCCCTCACAGAACAAGCCTCGCAACAACTGCCGAAAGCCCGGGGCGTGATGGACGCGGTATGTGAGAAAGCGCTGGCAGGGTTGACGGATGAGGAGCGGGAGTTGTTGCTGGGGCTGTTGCTGAAGATTGACGGGAATTTGAATCGGGCGTTGGAGGAGCTGGTGGCGTCGGAGTAGGACCTTCCTCCGCATCTTTATGCTGTAAATATGGTGCTGTAGGAGCTGCCGAAGGCTGCGAATGGATTGTCCAGATACACCGCTTTCGCAGCCTTCGGCAGCTCCTACAAAAAACGTCGGGTCAGGCAATGAAGTCGTTGCCTGCTAAGCCGCAATCGCCAGCAAGCCGGCGCCCACAAAATCGACATAAGCCAGCTCTTGCGTGAGCTGGCTTATAGAGGGCCTTTTTCGAATCAGGAAACCTTACGCTGCGGCGCGCCATGCACCATGGTGTAAGCGTAATCAACACCCATGCCGTAGGCGCCGCTGTGTTCGCGCACCAGGTTCATCACGGCGTCGTAAGTCTCTTTGTGTGCCCAGTCGCGTTGGTATTCGAGCAGCACTTGTTGCCAGGTCACCGGTACTGCGCCTGCCTGAATCATGCGTTGTACGGACATGTCGTGAGCTTCTTTGGTGGTGCCGCCCGACGCGTCGGTGACGATGTACACCTCGTAGCCTTCAGCCAGTGCTTCCAGGGTCGGGAAGTTCAGGCAGACCTCGGTCCACAGGGCCGCGATCACCAGCTTCTTGCGCCCGGTCGCCTTGACCGCTTCGACCAGTTTCTTGTCTTCCCAGGAGTTCATCGAAGTGCGCTCGATGGGCTGTTGATCCGGGAACACGCTGAGCAGTTCCGGCCAGATGTAGCCGCTGAAGCTTTCGGTTTCCACCGAAGTCAGGATGGTCGGCACGTTGAAGATCTTGGCGGTCTTGGCCAGGCCGACGGCGTTGTTCTTCAAGGTCTGACGATCAATCGACTGTACGCCGAAAGCCATTTGCGGCTGGTGGTCGATCAGGATCAGAGCGGAGTTGGTTGGGTTCAGCAGTTCGCGGATAGACATGGCATGTTCCTTTAGATGTCGATAACAGAGAGTTCGTAAATTGGTTAGGCGCCTGGCTCGTTGGAGCTGTTTGCGTCTGGCTTGGGAGTAAATCTACGGACTTGTGGTTATCGAGACAATTACCCATAAACTGGATTCATTGTTTCTAAATTAGGGACAAACTTAAATCTTGGGGTTTCCTGAACCCGAGGTCTGACTTAGGCTCGAATACGCCATCACCCAATCCCAGCCAACAATGGAGCTGTTGTCATGCGTCATTCCATCCTCGCCGCTGCCTTGCTTGTCGCTTGTTCCTCTTCTGCCGTGCTTGCTGAAACCAAGAGCTCCCCGGAATACGACGCCTGTATTGACAAGGCCATGGGCGACGCAGCCATGAGCGAATGCACCCGCGCAGAAACCCGCAAGCAGGACGCCCGGCTGAACAAGGCCTACAAAGCCGCCATGGCCGTGCTGCCCGAAGAAAAGAAGAAGCAGCTCAAGGAAGCCCAGATGCTGTGGGTCAAATTCCGCGATGCCGATTGCGGGATGCAGTACAGCTTTACCGGCGGGACCATGGATATGCTCAATGGCTCCAGCTGCGAACTGAACATGACCCAGGAGCGGGCGGATACGTTGCAGTGGTTTGCCGATAATGGGGAGGATTTGGGGGGGTAGTGGTGGGGGCCACGGATGGCGTGATCAACTCCCGTAAGGGCAATTTGCCCGCATTGCGTAGTCCAAAACCGGCACTTATAGTCCGCGCCGTCGCTGGAAAGTCAGCTACAGGGCTTGGTCACCCTTATCAGTAGTTCATAGCGCCGATCTACGCATCTCGGCTTTTCCATTCTCTATTAGAGACTCTGAACTTATGCATACCGAAAATCCGTCCAACATTCCCAATGTTGACGTATCTCAAGCTGAGAGCACAGACCGCTACATCCCCCTGAGCACCAATCTCAGCAGCTCACCCTCACTATTCATCGATACCCAGGCAGACAAACGACCTGCAGGAATGCGCCAGCATCCGCATCCGTGCGGGGACAGATCTGCTTGAGAGCCTGACGTGCATGAGCATTAGTAACACCTGCGATGTGGATTTGCGGCGGGTGGTGAATGCTGCCTACTTATTGCTCAAGGATGGGGTGGAGTTGATGGGGGTGGCGAGGGGATAAGCCTTGAGTCCGGGAAATCCGGGCCGTTCAGCAGACCGCAAAAAGGCTCCGCCTGAGGATTCAGGGCGGGGCTTTTTGAGTGGTCTTGTTGCTGGTGTGGTTTTTGTAGGCCGCTACAGGGCCAGAAGCGGACAGCTACCTTAACGGGTGATGGATCTGGTGGCGACCAACCATCAGATCCATTGCCACGGCTTATCGGGAAAGGCGGTAGCGGGACGCAGGCGTGCCCGTTTGGGTCGCCGCGAAAAGTGCGCCGCGAACGCTGTCGTATTCACTCCACAAATTTCCATCTTCGACTGAAGGGAAGGTAATGATTTCGCCTTGGTCCAAGCCTGCAAGCGCGGCGTCCACGCAGTCTTCGGCACTCATGATGGTGTCTTGCCCAAGTGCCGATAGCGGGATCCCTGAAACGCTTTCCGACCAGATTTCCGTTGCGGTTGAAGCGGGCAACACGACTTGCAGTTTTACGTTTGAACGGGCTTTTGCCAGTTCGTCTTGTATCCCTCTGCTGAACGCCAGTACGTAGGACTTGGTGCCGCTGTAAACCGAACTGATCTCCCACGAATGCACTGACAGTACCGATGCGATATTGATGATGGTGCCCTGATTGCGTGCAAGGAAGGCCGGCAAGACTGCATGGGTTAGCCGTGTGAGGGCGATCACGTTCAACGCAACCTGTGACACAGAGACGTCGACGGCAGTCTCCGCTAACGTGCTCAGCCGGGCGACACCTGCGTTGTTAACGAGCATCTGTACGTTGTCGTCACTGGCGAGCACCTCCTCCACTCTGGCTACATCTGCTTCCTTTTCCAGATCGGCAACCAGACTCCGGACGCTGACGCCGTGCTTCTCTGCCAGCGTGCGGGCGAGCGCTTCCAGCCGGTCACCTCGACGAGCCACTAAAACCAGATCGAATCCGCGTGCTGCAAGGCGATCAGCGTAAACGGCACCGATGCCGGATGATGCGCCAGTAACGACCGCCGTTTTTTTTGAAAAAGTCATAAGGATCTCCAAGGTTGAGTGCTCAACTAAAAAATTGAGGGCTCAAGTTTTATCTTGGCTAGATAGCGCTTGTCAATGGTGTTGTACTCAACCATTATTTCGATATGACGAAAAAATCGGGCAAGTCACTGATGTCTAAACCTTCCAAGGCAGCGGCTGCTGAAAAAAGCCCCTACGAATTACTCGTGTGTACGAATACCGCGCTGCGCCGTGCTGCTCGGCGGCTGGGGAATTTGTATGACGAGGCTTTGGCGCCGTTGGGTCTGAAATCCACACAGGTATCGCTGCTGACGGAGATCATCAGGATGGAGGCGAATGACGGCGGGCAAGCGCCAACATTGCAAGATCTGGCATCCAAACTTGCCATTCAGATATCGGCTCTCACGCATGCTCTAAAGCCCCTGATGCGGGACGGTTGGGTGGAGCTACGCGTTGACGAGCACGACAAACGAATCAAGCGTGCCGTCCTCACTCCGGCGGGGGTTGAGTTGTGGCAGCGTGCATTGGTGTATTGGTCTCTCGCCAACAAGCGCGTCGAAGATGTCATGGGCAGCGACTCGGCCGCCGCGCTGCGGGCAGCGGCTGACTACGTTGCGTCCGACGAATTTCTTTCGGCCTACCGCGCAGAGGGTCAATCGTAGATCTTTCGGCAGGGTTCTCACGAGAATGTCTTAATACGCCAAGCCACCGGCCAAAGCAAAGTTGCTGATTCGTTTATTTGACGAATTGGCGCGAGCGGGAGGGGTTGCTCCTGGCCGGCAGCCGCAACCGCTAAGCGATAGGTCAGGATTGGATGCCATTCCATCCTTCTAAGCCGATGGCTGCCACTATCGAGCTCGAAATAAAGCTGGCCTAAAACAACAAAACCCGCACAAGGCGGGCTTCGTTTGACGCTTCAAGACAGTCCAGGACAGCTCGAAACAGGGAGATGGTGCACCAGGCGGGATTCGAACCCACGACCCCTGCCTTCGGAGTCCTAAAAGTCGACGTTTAGAATCAATACGTTAGCGGGGATTAGCTGGGAAATCAACGGGTTGTGTTAGCTGGGGTTAGCGGGTTTTCGCCTCGGTTAGTGGGGTAAGTGTGGCAAATTTGTGGCATTCGTACGCTATTGCTGCCGCGTGCCCCGCTGCAGTATGCACAGGATTGAGCCAATTGCCCGCTCCTACCGTATTTGTGTTTATCACGAGAGTCGACTTGGGCGATGCAGGCGATCTTCAGGGGGGTGCGAAAAACTCCAATCGACCAGAGGCGCTTAGGCTACTAACTAACATCAACCCGAGACGATCACACTGAAGTTTTTTCATTTGCATGGATGAGCGTATGACTGAGGCTCCCCAAGGAAGCTGCTTAGTTTGTGCTCTCAGTAACACCGGGAGTCCGCCTTAGATATTACGTACGACGCAAACCCACCATATTTCACATATGGGGGAAGAGGTTAGTTAATGACGTCGAATGCAAACTCACCGGATGATGCCTGCGAAACCGGCCTTCTAGCGAATGAGTTACTGAGGGGCGTATTTTCCGCTTGTCTGCTGTTTCAGATGATCGATATAACTTTGCAGTGCATCAATCACGGTTTGCTGCGCAGCCGGAGTGCTTCGACCAAACGAGATTCCGATGGATGTGTCGACGTCCAGCCGATTGCGAACTCTCTCCGATACTTTAGGAAAATCACCGTCGCGTGCCAGCCACAACAGGGCCTCTTCAAGACATAACATCCTGGCCCACAATCCATCTATCATGGGTACTCCATTCACCTTCGATAGCGCAACGAATGCTCTCTTGTCACCGCTAACCAGTGACGAATCCGAACGTTCAGAGAGTGCCGCAAATAGGATGGCCTCGCCGGTGTCGATATCAGGACGATTCAGTTCAAGCAGCGGATTGGCACTCGTGGCAGACACTTCAACTTCTTGAGCTGATGCAATTAGCCGCTTTGCTAGGTCGACAGCATTCTCCGTGCCCAGCTTTTCCAGTGCCTTGACATCATTGGCAAGCCGCAACTGAAACTTGAGCTGAGGAAGCACTGCCACATCTCCGATGGTGCAGCCTAGCAATACGATCAGCTCTTCAATCAGCTCGTACTGGCAAAGCTTGCGGGCGGCATCGCTATCGAGAAGATACAAATACGATCATCCTTGAAACCCCTGCATGGTCAGCAAGTGCTCTGCGCTTTCATCACTAATAGCGTCCAGATCCACATTGGCGATAAGTTTTTCCCGCACTAACGCGACAGCATCAATGCGTTGTTCAATGAAGTTCAGTGCCTGGTTTGCCCTCATCCAGTCATCATGCAGTTTTGCGTAGGATAAAATGAGATGTCCCTGATCGATGCCAGTGGCTTTGCCTAAAGACATCGCCTGAGCTGCCAGTGCAACTGCAGAGGATGCTCGGGAAAACTGATTAACGACATCCATATTGCCGTTGCGGATCATCCTCAGAGCGAGATCATCAGCCTCGTTTTCCTGAGCATCACGCTGCGATTGAGCGCGTCCCTCCAGACCAACGACGACCTGCGTGATTTCCTCATCGATCAGAGCTCCATTATCCTCCACATGGCGACACACTATGTGCGCAAGCTCGTGAGCAAGGACAAACAGTTGCTTTGCATGCTGGGCGTAGTCGTATCCCAGCAAGATGGCTGGCCGACCATCGACCATCACTGCCATCCCCGCCATCCGCTTAGTCTTTTTGGGCAAGTCTTTGAGGAATAATACCGGTATGCCGTGAGCCCAGCAGAGATCGAGTAACCCCTCAAATCCCATAGCGCCGTCGCGCGTGTTGCGAGCCATGGCATTGATGGCCGAGGGGTCCGGCGGTAGCTCGCCGTACTGATTCCGCGTCGCTCGGACGGCAATTCGAGCCAGCGCAATGCCAAGTGCCGCAGAGACATTGAGCTCGTCAGCGGAGGTGTCTGCTCGATGCTTGAAGCTTGCCTGAGGCGCTTGGGCATTTATGGCTAGCTGGCCGTCCTGACCAAAGAATACGTCTAACCCCAGGCGCTGTTTCAGGATGAGGGCGAACTGAAGAGCACCGGCGCTTGTTTTCAGCAGGCTGTTGTCCCACCACTCGGGCAGCATCCGGTCCACGAATGACTTGGGGAAGCCAGCAGCCTGCAGGCTGTCGTAAGCGGATTTAACGGTTATGAGAGCTTTTGCGTCTTGCATATGCAACCTCCTCTAACGCGTCTCCAATGTACTATCTTCCCATGGCAGCACGGTCATGCGCAAAAAGCAGATCAGCCAGACGCTTCGCGTGGTCATCGGTTCCGTCCCAGACCTCGCTGAGGACATCCATCAGTACGGTGCAGTCTCGGGGATCTGGCACGATCGCAACAGGCGACCTAATATCTAAATCTGCATATTTGCATAGATATAGAAGCGTCTTGGTCAATCTCTTGGGCTCACAAAAGAGATTTCTGTAGACCTGGGACTGGTTGATACGAGCAGCTTTTGAGATCGACGCACTCGTTTCGAAGCCTTTTTCAGCGAAATAGGCCCGCAGTTCTAAGGCGATTTGGCGGATTGGTTTATGCGAAATCATGCATTAACTTAGCATAAATTTATGGGCCTGCGAAAACAGGCTTACACATCGTCGAAAGTTCGAAGCGGCAAGACGCCCAATAGGGCATCATTGCGCGTTTTCTAAGGATTAGGTATGCGCGAAACCGAAATCAAATTGGCCCTGACCGATCACCTTTCCCGGGCGGCATCGGTTCCACTGCATTTTCTCGAAGAGGTGGAGATCAATGGCGGTGAGATTCGGGCCGACCTCGTTCAGGTTTCGGACATGCACTGCTATGAGATCAAAAGTGAGGGTGACTCTCTGAAGCGCCTCATCGGCCAAGGGTCGCGCTACGGTCGGGCGTTCGATCAGGTGACTCTAGTCACGGCCGAGTGTCACCTGGATAAAGCGATGCCGATGCTCCCGCTATGGTGGGGTGTTATCGTCGTACCCAAAGAGTCGGGGCGCGCTCTGCGCCAGATTCGCAAAGCTAAGCAAAACAAAACTCATGAACCAGAAGTATTGGTCACGCTGCTCAAGCGTGAAGAGGCACTCAAGATTCTCGAGGAAGAAGGCATCACGCGAGGCTTTAAAAGCAAAAGCCTCTACGTGATTCAAGCCAAGGTTGCTGAGCTTGTGCCGATCAAGCGACTACGAGGGCGGGTAAAGCAGGCTTTGGTCGAAAGAGCTACTTGGATTACCGATACTGTTCTTTAAGCACATACGCGACGTGGTGACTCCAAGCTTCCGTGATGTGGTAATGACCACACTTCTTTAGCTTAATCGCCACATTCGGATCTGCCCTCTGTTCAAGCAAATCATCCCCAAACGAATAGCCTCTTCGTTTGAAGTCAGGGTAGTTATTCACTAGGATCTGGGAGAGCGCTACAGAGTCCGGCGCGGTCTTGCCTGTTGCACGCAGAATCAGCCAGTTGTCATCTCGCGTATAGCGAATCGCAATACTGTTGCTCCGTCGCTCCAAAATCTGCTCGGACCATTCCGGTGATAGCGTGCCGTAATCTCCGTATCCAATCTTCAACGCAGGCACGCTGGCGGAGAGTGCCTCCCAGAACTTCCAGTCGTTTCGTTCAAATTTCCCGGATCCCGTTTTCACCGATGCGAGGCTTGCGGGGAACGCACCGGAAATCAAATGGACGCTAGAATACCCAATCCCGGACAGCAACTGCATGGTCACCCCAAAAGCCTGTACGTCGGCAGGAGCCCAACCCTTGGGGCTGACCCCGAGATCAACGAATAGCTCAGCTTTACGACCTGCCGCTTTGAGGGTTGCCAGGCTACCGGCCACCATTTGGAACACCTGCGGGCTCAGCTGAAAAGAACTCAGCCGAATACGAATCGCCACCGACGGAAAAGTGGCCGTGACCTGTAAAAACGGAGCTCCCAGACCTGCGAGGTACGCTGGACCGATCACTGGTGATACCGGCAATTGGGCAGTTGCAGCGACCTGGAGAAAGGCCATCAGCTCGGCTTGACGCTGTGCAGTCAAATCCCCGCTAGGATTAGAGTAATCCACGTACGTTTCATGCGGCCAGATCGTGTGCAGATTCTTTATGAGATTTGTATGCTGATCGCTCGTCCGAGCCTCAATGCACGGCTTTACTCGCGGCAATAAGGCAGCATCTATCTTACTAAGCGCCACTTGCTCGTATTTTTGCCATTTGATAACAGGGATGTATCTAGGGTGGTTCGAATATTCGCCCATCACGCCTCCTTGGCACTCTGAAAGAAACAGGATGGCTAATCGCCATCCGTGGGCCATCCTACCCGATTGGATCCACGCAGAATGATATTTTCTTTGTAACCCCTCATTGGCAGCGACGCGATTTTTCGATTTCCGTCCCACCATGCTCTTTCGGGCACGAATTTTAGAATATGCACTAAAAGGATGGTTCTGCTGAACTAGGATCGAGGTTGCCAAGCGCTTGCTCGAAGGCATTGGTAAAACTGACCAGGTCACTGTCCAAGACCTTACACAAATCACGAAGCTGAACCGTATCCAGCCGCCTCACCCCTCTCTCCACATCACTCATGAACGATTGCGGTCTCCCCAGCGCAGCAGAGCATTGCGCCTGGGTCATCCCTGATTCAACACGCATGCGCTTAAGAACCTGCAGAAAGATCACGTGCTCGCGTCGATAAATAGCCTTGGTCATAGCCGTGTCCTGGCAAGGTTCGGCTTATCACGCTATATCTGCTTTTGGGATATCTGATTTTCAGTTATTTTGTTTATGCACGTTTGGTTTAGGAGGATGCATGAGACCTATCTGGGAGTTGTTTCGCGTGGCATGGGCCGTCGGTTGTTTGCCGGTGGGTGCGCTTTTTCTAGTCGTGGTGGTTTTTTCTGGCTTCAACCTGCCATTCTTTCTGGGTTTGGCCAGTGGCGAAGAACCTGCAATTCGTTGGCTGTTCTGGGCGTTGGCTCTCTACTTCGCCGGGGGCGGATGGCTGTTCTCCCGTGTCAACCGGAGCTATGCCGCAAAACTGAGGAAAATGGTCGCTGGGTATCAGGCTGAAGGGTTCTTTCCTCATATCGAGGTGTTCGCGAAGATTAATGACGCCTACGTTGGTGTCGACCTGGAATCGAAAAGGTTGCTGGCCTACCCCGTTGGTCAGGACGGTCATCTCTTCCGTTTGGATGAGATTCGCTCCTGGCGCATCCTTCCAGTCGGCAAGAGCAACCATCGATTGGAGCTGTTGACCAGCGATTTGGCTATTCCGACGTTCAGCCTCGCGCTTAGAACGACGGACGTGACCAATACGGAGGCACGGCTGCATGCAATCTTCAGCACTTAACAGGTTGATGGAGCCTTCACTTACCCGTTCGGAGTAGCCCGATGACAGACGTAACTGCAGGCAGTGTTTGGCAGGTAGATATCGCTCAACTGAAGCAAGCCAACGCCACTATGCGTTTGGCCAATCAAGCGCTGGCCTCTGACGATGTTGCCGTCCTATCCACTCTCGGTTTTTCGCTCGCTCAAATTCGAGAGCTAAAACGCAAAGGCGGCTTCAGAACCTCTTCCATTGCGCGCTCTAAGGCATTTCCTTTTTCTTCTTATCCCAGTCGAAGAAAACGTCCAAGGGGAGACACCGGGCGATGTCCGAGTCTTCCTCGGCGTACAGGCTCTTCACCCATGGTCTGATTATTTTGGTCAACTTCGCAGCATCGCTTCTGCTAAAGGCGAACCCTTCCACTTCCTTCAGCTTTCGTACCATGACAAGTGAAGACGTATGGCCGACTGCGTTCTTGAATGACCTGTCCATAAATGGTATCCGCTCGCAGGCCCCGCTTACGGACACGCCCTTATTTGGTGAGTAATACACCGAGATAATCGCCTTATCGGTGGGCAGGGGCTCGTCATAGTCCTCTGGCCAATCTTCGTACCAGTCTACCTGTGTGTTTCTTGCTCCCAGCATACCGTCTCGCTGCGCGTCGCTGATAGCCTCAGCCGCAGCTTCCTCGGCTTCTACACTGGCGTCTAACCGGTGTACCTCAACATAAATGCCGCGACCATCTAGCTCACCTGCTTCAAGTGCTTGGTAGAAGCCTTTGGACAGCTTGGGACGGCTGGCGCGATTGTTGTCCCATTGGATTTGCGCTGCTGTCAGGCGCTCGTCTGTTACTGCCTCTCCACGAGCCCACAGGGCGTCGAACCATCCCTGCACCTCAGCCACCTGCGCACTGTCATCAATCTGCACGCCAGCTTCCTTCCAGCCAGCACACTCCGAACCTTCAAGACCAAGGCCGTTAACAGATACGTTGGCTGATCCAACTATCGCAGCGGTTTCGCTGATTGCCACCTTGGCATGTAGGTCGTCGGCTATCAGTAACTCGAGCCCTGGTAAGCCTAGGTCTAAAAGATCACGGATGACCTGAGGATTGGTACCGCCATTGCCAAGATTGAAAAGAATACGTAAGGAAATGCCGGCCCACACGGCCTCAATCAATTTATCCGCTCCCCGCCCCCAGAAGGCAACAGCAAGCGATACGCTGGTACCGCTCTCGATGAGGCGGCGAAACTGAGCTAGGTAATTCTCTGTAGAGAGAAACATGGGCGGTCCGCGGCTAATTAAAGCGCCAGCTTACAGATCCTATCGCTGAAAGTGACAGAACTGAAAAGCTGGAAAAGGAAGCTGATAAAATTCGTAATGATTATTCACAGGCGTACCAGGATTGTAATAGCTGAAGCTTTTTAAAAAACTAGCGATGGGCGCGCGACGCCGAACCACTAACCGTACCCGGCTAATCGGTCGTCCGGCCGCTTCTGGTCGATTCTATTGAAAAAGTCGGAGATGGTTTTCACGGCAGAAATGTGAGCGCATGAGATTGAAATCTTGAAGTGCCGCACAGGCATCCTGGACACAGATTTCACGTAACAACGCGCAAAAAAACGCTTCTTCACCGGTGAGATTCCTGGCAATTCGAGAGACCCGACTTTTTCAACAGAATCGGCCGACTTCTGCCGGTCAAGAAACACCCAGTGTGCTGGCCTCATCCGACGCACACGACTGGCTCAGCCGTGCGCAATGATGTTCCGTCAGTACAATTACCGACACCGTCGGGTGTGGTTCGATCAAGCAAGCTTGGCCGCCAGCTCCCTCCGCAGTAATGTTGTAATACCGCTTCAGCATGTTCACCTCCCTATGTCCCGTCACGCTTGCAAGCTCGATCAAATTCGGCAGTTTGGTCGCAAGCCGACAGGTCGCTTCATGCCGCAGGTCGTGAAAGCGTAGATTGATCAGGAAGTCTTCCTGAGGCGTGACCTGCGCTACGTCGCAATCTCCCAAGTATTTCAGCCTCGCACGCTCCAGACCTCGCACAAAGGCCTTCTTGAGCGCATCAGCCATGGTGGGGAAGACACGCCCGCACAGCGAGCGCGGTAAATCCTTTAGCAACTGAATAGCCTTTGGTGAAAGCGGGACAGTTCTTGCAAGCCCGTTTTTCGTCGCCGGAAGGTGTGCGGTCCTGCGATCCAGGTTCACATGCTTCCAGCGCGGCTCGAAAATCTCGCCACGGCGCATGGCTGTCTCAATCGCCAGCTGGACGATGGGCCGTATCCATGGATTGTGTGATGCATCGGCGTAGGTCCCATCAGCACGTCGCTCACGAAGCTCTAACGCGCCGTGCATGTATTGCTCTTCAATTGGATCGAACCGTCGCAAGCGCTCGTCGTTATAGCTGGGGCGGCTGACCATCCTGACTGGATTCTCGGCCAGATGAATGCCCCACTCAAGGCGAGCGACTTCAATCACGCATTGAAACAACGCAAGCTCACGCTTTACCGTGTTGCCTTTCCGGATCTTCAGGCGCTCGTCTCGGTAGCGGGCAAAATCTGAAGAGGTGAGGGTCGCAACGATGCGTGTCGCCAGCGGATGACGCTTGAGTGCTTCCAAGCGTTTGATTTCCGAATACGCGCCTTTGTGCTTTGGAGCAATTTCGGAGATGTAGCGATCGATGAGTTGATGAAAGGCAGTGCGTTCAGCCTCGACGCGAGAGACAAAGATGCCCCGGTCGATTTCGCTTTCGATCATGCGTGCCCAGGCTTGGGCATCGGATTTGGTTTCGAAGGTTTTGCGCGGCGCTGGATAGCCCTTAGGGCGAATTTGCGCTTCCCACTGTCCTTTATTAACGGCTGGGCCGCGATTCCTGATTGTTGCCATTTCGACCATTCCCGCCACACTTGAGTGTGGCAAATTTGTGGCAAAAACGACTTTCAGGACTAGGACAGGTTTCTGGCAGTGGAGCTAACCCCTTGTAATACAAGGGATAGAAGGTGGTGCACCAGGCGGGATTCGAACCCACGACCCCTGCCTTCGGAGGGCAGTACTCTATCCAGCTGAGCTACTGGTGCAACGCGGGCGCCATGATACCCATGTCGGCCCAAGGCGTCCATGGCGGTTTTTGTCGGGGTGTTGGGCGGGGCTGATGGCGTGTGATGGCCCCGCCGGGCGGCAAATTGGCTTGGGGCCTGTCGCGATGGCTTTTGCCGGGCTTACCTTGAGGGGCAATTTTTCTGAACGTTACCCACTGACGCCGATCAGAAAAAACAACTGATCCGGTAAAATCCGTTCTTTTTTTCGAACAGGCTATTGTCCTTTACCCCATCAGTCCCTAGGATTCGTTTGAGATTTCAAACGCTCTTGTCCGGTCTTTGTGCATCTATATGCGGGGCCTGGCGGATGTTTTCCTTAGTGGCTGCCTCGCCCGGGGCTGCCTGCGAACCCACAATAAGACGCTGCGCCCATGCGCGGTGATGTTCAGGAGGCCGACATGCAGCTCAAAGATTCCCAGTTGTTCCGCCAACAAGCCTATATCGATGGCAAGTGGCTGGACGCGGACAGCGGCCAGACCATCAAGGTCAATAACCCGGCCACCAACGAAATTCTCGGCACTGTGCCGAAGATGGGCGCGGCCGAGACGCGTCGCGCTATTGAAGCGGCCGACAAGGCGTTGCCGGCCTGGCGTGCACTGACCGCCAAGGAACGTGGCAGCAAGCTGCGTCGCTGGTTTGAGCTGATGATCGAAAACCAGGACGACCTCGGTCGCCTGATGACCCTGGAGCAGGGCAAGCCGCTGGCCGAGGCCAAGGGTGAGATCGCTTACGCCGCTTCCTTTATTGAGTGGTTCTCTGAAGAAGCCAAGCGCATCTATGGCGACGTGATTCCTGGCCATCAGCCGGACAAGCGCCTGATCGTGCTCAAGCAGCCTATCGGTGTGACCGCCGCCATCACGCCGTGGAACTTCCCGGCCGCGATGATCACCCGTAAAGCCGGCCCGGCCCTCGCCGCCGGTTGCACCATGGTGCTCAAGCCTGCTTCGCAGACGCCTTACTCGGCACTGGCCCTGGCTGAACTGGCCGAGCGTGCGGGTATTCCGGCTGGCGTATTCAGCGTGGTGACCGGCAGCGCCGGCGATATCGGCAGCGAGCTGACCAGCAACCCGATCGTGCGCAAGCTGTCCTTCACCGGCTCGACCGAAATCGGTCGCCAGCTGATGGCCGAATGCGCCAAGGACATCAAGAAAGTCTCCCTGGAGCTGGGCGGTAACGCGCCGTTCATCGTGTTCGATGACGCTGACCTGGATAAGGCCGTCGAAGGCGCGATCATTTCCAAGTACCGCAACAACGGCCAGACCTGTGTCTGCGCCAACCGTATCTACGTGCAGGACGCGGTCTACGATGCGTTCGCCGAGAAGCTGCAGGCCGCAGTGGCCAAGCTCAAGGTCGGCAACGGCATGACCGAAGGCACCACCACTGGCCCGCTGATCGACGAAAAAGCCGTGGCCAAGGTCAAGGAGCACATCGCTGACGCCCTGAGCAAAGGCGCGAAAGTGCTGAGCGGCGGCAACAGCCTGGAAGGCAACTTCTTCGAGCCGACTATTCTGGTCAACGTGTCGAAAGACGCGGCCGTGGCCAAGGAAGAGACTTTCGGCCCATTGGCACCACTGTTCCGCTTCAAGGACGAGGCTGAAGTGATTGCGATGGCCAACGACACCGAGTTCGGTCTGGCGTCGTACTTCTACGCTCAGAACATGAGCCGCGTGTTCCGCGTGGCTGAAGCGCTGGAGTACGGCATGGTGGGTATCAACACCGGGCTGATCTCCAACGAAGTGGCACCGTTCGGCGGCATCAAGGCTTCGGGCCTGGGCCGTGAAGGCTCCAAGTACGGCATCGAAGATTATCTGGAAATCAAATACCTCTGCCTGTCGGTCTGACCCGCAGAGGTGTTGCAGCCGCCGGGGCGCGAGAGCGACGTTTCGGCGGCTTTTAGTAGCACCCAAAAACCTTTTTGGTGGCCGGGAGGCCGTGACAGTCGATCATCGTATGCTGTCGCGGGCTGACCCCGTCACTCGATCCTTGAACCACGCCGACCGATGAGCGGCGAATGAGGAATACATGAGCAAAACCAACGCATCCCTGATGAAACGCCGCGAAGCCGCTGTACCCCGCGGTGTTGGCCAGATTCACCCGATCTTCGCCGAGTCGGCAAAGAACGCGACGGTAACCGACGTCGAAGGCCGTGAGTTCATCGACTTCGCCGGGGGCATTGCGGTCCTCAATACCGGTCACCTGCACCCAAAAGTCGTGGCTGCGGTGCAAGAGCAGCTGACCAAGCTGACCCACACCTGCTTCCAGGTACTGGCATACGAGCCCTACGTTGAGCTGTGCGAAAAGATCAACGCCAAGGTGCCAGGTGATTTCGCCAAGAAAACCCTGCTGGTCACCACCGGTTCCGAAGCGGTCGAGAACGCCGTGAAGATCGCCCGCGCTGCCACGGGCCGTGCGGGCGTCATCGCATTCACCGGCGCTTACCACGGCCGTACCATGATGACCCTGGGCCTGACCGGTAAAGTCGTGCCGTACTCGGCCGGCATGGGCCTGATGCCAGGCGGTATTTTCCGCGCGCTGTACCCGAATGAGCTGCATGGCGTCAGCGTTGACGACTCCATCGCCAGCATCGAACGCATCTTCAAGAACGATGCCGAGCCTAAGGACATCGCCGCGATCATCATCGAGCCGGTTCAGGGCGAAGGCGGTTTCTATGTGGCGCCGAAAGCGTTCATGGCGCGTCTGCGTGCCCTGTGCGACCAGCACGGCATTCTGCTGATCGCTGACGAAGTACAGACGGGTGCTGGCCGTACCGGTACGTTCTTCGCCATGGAGCAGATGGGCGTGACTGCCGACCTGACCACCTTCGCGAAATCCATCGCCGGTGGTTTTCCGCTGGCCGGTGTCTGCGGCAAGGCCGAGTACATGGACGCCATCGCTCCAGGCGGCCTGGGCGGCACCTACGCCGGTAGCCCGATTGCCTGTGCCGCAGCGTTGGCGGTGATGGACGTGTTCGAAGAAGAGCACCTGCTGGACCGTTGCAAGGCTGTCGGTGAGCGTCTGGTCACGGGTCTGAAAGCCATTCAGGCTAAATATCCGGTGATTGGCGAAGTGCGTGCCCTGGGCGCGATGATCGCCCTGGAATGCTTTGAAGGCGGCGACACCCACAAGCCAAACGCTGCTGCGGTGGCTCAGGTAGTGGCCAAGGCGCGTGACAAGGGCCTGATCCTGCTGTCTTGCGGCACCTACGGCAACGTCCTGCGCGTGCTGGTTCCGTTGACTTCGCCTGACGAGCAATTGGACAAAGGCCTGGCCATTATCGAAGAATGCTTCGCTGAACTGGCGTAAGGCTGCTGTGGTCAAAAATTGACCATTTGCATGAAAAAAACCCGCTTTGGCGGGTTTTTTTCGTTTTCAGACGAGCATTTGTCTTTTTATGGCTGTATCCAGCGCGGAGCATTGGCTAAGGTGCATGCAATGAAGTCGGAGACTCCTGATGAGTGTTGTAGACGTGCCCGCCATACCAAGAGTGTTGATCGCGGAAGCTGATCCGTGGATTCGCGAAACACTCAGTGACCTGGTGCTGGGGGTTTGTGCCGAGGCCGAGCTGGAGATCTGCACAGATGGCCGTCAGGCCGTGGAGTGGCTGAAGAAACAGTTGCCGGACCTGATCATCGCCGCCAGAGAGCTGCCGGTCATCGATGGCTTGAGCTTGCTGCGCGGTGTTCGTCAGCTACGCCGCTCGCCGCCCCTGGCCTTTATTCTGTTGAGCAGCCGCAACGACAGCGCCAGTGTGCGCGAGGTCTTGCCGCTGGCGCCTACGGCTTACCTGACCAAGCCGCTGAACCTGGACGGCTTGCGTCAGCGCCTGGAAGCCCTGTTGCTGGGCCGTGCCGAGCACGCGCCTGGGGAGATTCCGCCCCTGGCTCCCGGTTTGACCCTGAGCAAATTCCTCGACAAACGCCGCGAAACGGCCGACAGCGCGCCGCTGTTTGTCGATGTGCCGCTTGCGCTCAAACGCAGCCAGGGGCCTAACGGCATTGATGTCCACTTGCTCGAACAGGAGCTGCGCAGCGATCCGCATATCACTGCCGTGCTGATCGCTGCCGCCAATACGGCTGCACAGCATGTCGGCAAGCCGATCCAGACACTGGCGGCGGCATTGGCGATGCTGGGCGGGGTGCAGAGCGCGCATATCATTTCTGCGCTGGCGAACAAGCGAATCGCGGCCCTGAGTGACGATGCGCTGATCTTCCATGCCAATCAGTTCTGGGGCCTGTCCCAGCGCACGGCGGAGTACGCCGGGGTGCTGGCGCGCATGCTTGAGCTGGATCAGGACCGTTGCTATTGCGCGGGCCTGTTGCAGAGCCTCGGCGATCTGGCGGTGGTGGGCTGTCTGCAGGAGTGGCTGTTGGTCGGCGGGGTGCTGACCGAAGAAGTGATCGTGCAGTCCCTGGAACAGTACTCGGCAGCCTTCGGTTCGGCCCTGCGCACCCGCTGGCGCCTGCCACTGGAACTGCGCGAGCTGGTCGCGGCGGTGTATCAGTACAATACCGGGATATTCACCCGCGAGGTCCTGGCCATGAACCTGGCCGGGCAAATGGCCTGCCTGGGTGAAAACGAGACCGTGGCGGCGTTGCTCAAGTCCAAGTCGGCCAAGTTGTTGAAGCTGGGTGTTGCGGATCTTGAACGCCTGCGCAAGAAACTCACCGGCAGCACCGGGCCGAGCCTGATAACGCCGCCTGCGCCGTCAGTGCCGGTTGAGGCTGTGCAAGGTGAGGTCGTGGTGGATACCGAACTGGATCTGCTTGATCAGGTGGACGACGAGATTGCGCCGTCGGCGCAGGACAGTTTGCTCATCGATAAACCGTCTTCTGCGGCGGAGTCTTGATAGGCAAAAAAATAGATGAGAAGCCTACGAAGGCGCGAATTGTGGGTTCATTTGTGGGAGCGAATTCATTCGCGAAAGCGGCATTCCAGGCGATGAATATCTATCGGATGTATCGGCCTCTTCGCGAATGAATTCGCTCCCACAAGATTTGCTCCATGCCCCGGTTAGTGTTGCTGCGTGACAGCGCGGCGTCCTAGACGGGGCGGGCTCTCCCACAGAATTCGCCTACACAGAATTCGCTCCCACAGTCAGATTGCCCCTGCACGCCTTCAAACCAACACAATCTGATTCTTGCCCTGGCGCTTGGCCTGGTACATCCCGGCATCGGCCCGGGCGTAGAGGGTTTCCAGGTTGGTATCGTCGCTGCCCAGATTGGTCAGGCCCTGGCTGGCGGTGATGCTGAAACTGATGTCCTGATGCTTGAAGCTCAGGCGCTGGATCTCCCGCTGCAGCCGTTCGGCAATCTGCATGGCCATGTCCGGGGCGCAGCCGGGAAAGACTGCGGCGAATTCTTCCCCGCCAATCCGACCGAACAGATCACCCCGACGCAGCGTTGAGCGGGCGCTTTCGGCCAGGCGCTGCAACACCACGTCACCTTCCTGGTGGCCGTAGGTGTCATTGATCAGCTTGAAGTCATCGATATCCAGCAGCAGGAACGACAGCGGCGTGCCGTTCAGGCGGGCTTGCTCGAACTCGCGCTGTGCGCATTCGAAGAAGTGCCGCCGGTTGCTGCTTTGGGTCAGCACGTCGGTGGTGGCCAGGCGTTGCAGCTCGTCTTCGAGCTGTTTCTTCTCGGTAATGTCTTCGGCAATGCCGACCACGATCAGGCGTTGCCCGGCATCGGCCTGGTGACTGACGAAGCACTTGTCACTGAGCCAGCGTACTTCGCCATCGGCGCGGATGATCCGGTATTCACGGTCTTCGATGGCGCCTTTTTCGATGACGTCGTTGAGGCTGCGTTCGGCGTAGTTCAGGTCATCGGGATAGATGCTGTCGCGCCATTCGGCGTAGTCGGCCAGCAGCAGCCCGGCGGAGCGACCGAAGATGCGCTCATAGGCGGGGCTTACATAAATCATCTTGCGGGTTTCCCAGTCGAACGCCCACAGCACGGCATTGACGCTGACCAGCAGCGAGCTGAACAGCTGTTCACGTTCACTCAAGCGGGCGACTTCAGCCTGAGCATGCATCAGCGCCAGCAAGGTTTCGGCGGCGCCGGGCGTATCGATCAGTGGGGTCGTGGGAAGCGTCATAGGGTTGTTCACGGCACTGCGCTCTTCAGATATGCGGCGCACAGCCACAGCAAGACCCACGTGAGTGTGGGTCATATTCTGATTGGTTGCAGGGGGTGAAGTTCCGGCCGGCGCGCCCGGAGGTGGGGCGCGCCGATCAACGGCATCAAACGGTGGCGGGGCGCAGCGAGTAGGTCTTGAGCTGGTCGGCGAACTCGCGCAGCGACTGGATACCGCTGGCCTCGGCTTCGTGGACCCATTCCTTGATCGCTGCGAGCATGTCGTGGCCGTTGCTGCTGGTCTTGACCCAGATCTGTTGCAGGGCAAGGCGTTTTTCGTAGATTACCTTGAGGGCCTGGCTGTGCTCGAGCATGCCCTGGATGCGCTGGTGGTGGCGGTCATCCAGCAGGCTGGTTTCCCGGGACAGCAGGCGCTTGGCGCGGTGGAACTGGTGGCGCACCGAGGCATCGGCCTTGGCCAGCTCCTGGCTCACCAGCGGCGCGATGACCAGCTTGCGGTACTGGGCCATAATCTGGAAACGGTTGTTGAGGATCGCCATGGCGGTGTCCATGTCCAGATGGCCCTTGCCGGCGACCCGATGGGCAATCGGGGCGACACGGGCGACCTTGGCCAGACGCAGCGCGCTGAGCACCCTGATCCAGGCCCAGCCCATGTCGAATTCCCAGGTCTTGACCGAAAGCTTGGCCGAGTTGGGATAGGTATGGTGATTGTTGTGCAGCTCTTCGCCACCCACCACGATGCCCCAGGGAATCAGGTTGGTCGCCGCGTCGCGGCATTCGAAGTTGCGGTAACCCACGGCATGGCCCAGGCCGTTGATGACACCGGCGGCCCAGAATGGAATCCACATCATCTGAACGGCCCATACGGTCATGCCCAGGGCGCCGAACAGCAGCAGGTCGATCACGGCCATGAAGGCTACACCGAGCAATGGATAAGGCGTGTACAGCTTGCGCTCGATCCAGTCATCCGGGCAGTTTTTGCCATAAATACGTAGTGTTTCAGGATTTTCTGCTTCTGCGCGGTACAGTTCTGCGCCTTTGCGCAGTACAGTGGACAGCCCTTTGATGACCGGGCTGTGCGGATCATCGACGGTTTCGCATTTGGCGTGATGCTTGCGGTGGATTGCCGTCCACTCGCGGGTGTTCTGGCCGGTGGTCAACCACAGCCAGAAACGGAAGAAGTGCTTGAGGCCCGCGTTGAGTTCCAGAGCGCGGTGAGCCGAATAGCGATGCAGGTAAATCGTGACGCTGATGATGGTGACGTGAGTCATCACCAGAGTGATAGCCACTAACTGCCAGACGGAAAGGTCAAGCAAACCGTTGTACCACATAGGCTGTTTCGCCCTCGAAGATGACGCTGGATGAAGGATTTTTTATGAAAAATCTGCAACGCATTATCTCTGAGTCAACGGATAAAACCAGTCGCGTATTTAGATAAGAGTCGCAGGATGTTTCTTACTCTATAATCCGTCAATTTCGTAAGGTTTTTCGCATTCTTATGTCCGATTCTTCACGTGATGCTCTGCGAACGGCCCTTGCTTATGGGGGATTGTCCGTTCTATGGCTGGGGCTTTGCGATCTTCTGCTACCTGACCTGATCCCGGACCCGGCGCAATTGCAGCGCTGGCAGCTCCTGGCGGGGTATTTCTGGGTGGCGATCAGCGCCGTGATGATTTATATCGCCCGTGCTCACCTGCTCACGTTCATGGGGGTCGGCGCGCGCTTGAGCACGCAGCGCCAGGACCACGAGCGCGTGCGCATCGCGACTGCGGTCTTCGACAGTACCCAGGAAGGCGTGCTGGTTACCGACGAGAAGGGCCTGATCGTGCACGTCAACCGCGCCTTCATGGCGATTACCGGTTATCAGCGCGAGGAAGTGTTGGGTGACCGGCCGAACCGGTTCAAGTCCGGTCGCCACGACGCGCAATTCTATGGCGTGATGTACCAGGCGCTGATGGAGAAGGGCCATTGGAGCGGTGAGATCTGGAACAGGCGCAAAAGCGGGGAAATCTACCCGCAGTGGCAGAATATTCGTCGCGTCTGTGACGAAAATGGCCAGACCAGTCATTTCGTTGCGGTGTTCTCTGATCTCACGGCAATCAAACGCTCCGAGCAGGAGCTGCAACAGCTTGCGCATTACGACCCGTTGACCGGCCTGCCCAATCGCCTGCTATTTACCGACCGCGCCGCCCAGGCCCTGGCCTACGCCGGTAGCAGCAAGCGTGGTTGTGCGTTGCTGCTGATCGATCTGGACCACTTCAAGAACATCAACGACAGCCTGGGCCATAACGTCGGCGATCAGGTGCTCAAGGACGTGGCCGAGCGCTTGAAAGGCTTGTTTGACAGCAGCATGACCCTGGCGCGCCTGGGAGGCGACGAGTTCGCCCTGTTGCAGGAGAACTGCCAGCAGGTCATGCAGGCTGCCGGTCTGGCGCAACGGGTGCTCGATGCCATGAAACAGCCCTTCGTTCTCGATAATCACCCTTTATTTATCAGTGCCAGCGTCGGCATCAGCCTGTTCCCCAGTGATGCCCAGAGTGCCGAGCAATTGCTGCGCAACGCCGACTCCGCCTTGTTCAAGGCCAAGAGCGATGGCCGCGAAGGCTATGCCTTATATACCGAAGAACTGACGGCCCATGCCCAGCAGCGGGTCGAACTGGCCAGTGAGCTGCGCCGGGCCATCGACCGGCAGGAGCTGCGGGTGTTCTATCAGCCGGTGCATGACCTGGCGAGCAGCCGCATTCTCGGGGTCGAGGCCCTGGTGCGCTGGCAACACCCGGAGCGGGGCATGGTGCCGCCGGGCGAGTTCATCCCGATTGCCGAGCAGAGCGGTCTTATCGGCGAAATCGATGGTTGGGTGCTCAATACCGCCTGTCGGCAGATGTGCGCCTGGCTGGCGGCGGGTGTGGAGGTGTCGTTCGTCGCGGTGAACGTGTCCAGCCGTCTGTTCAGTCGCGGTGATCTGGACCGGCACGTGGCCCAAGTGCTGCGTGAAACGGGTCTTGACCCGGCTTATCTGGAGCTGGAAGTGACTGAAAGTGCAGTCATGGAAGACCCTGAGCAGGCTATCGAGCAACTGCATCGCCTGCGCGAGCTGGGTATCAGCCTGGCCATCGATGACTTCGGCACTGGTTATTCCTCGTTGCTGCGGCTCAAGCGCATGCCGGTGCAGAAACTCAAGATCGATCAGGGTTTTGTCGCGGGGCTGCCCAGTGACGAAGACGACATCGCCATCGTTCGTGTGATCATCGCCCTGGCC
Source organism: Pseudomonas sp. Pseusp88 (assembly GCF_047303955.1). Classification (NCBI taxonomy): domain Bacteria; kingdom Pseudomonadati; phylum Pseudomonadota; class Gammaproteobacteria; order Pseudomonadales; family Pseudomonadaceae; genus Pseudomonas; species Pseudomonas sp. Pseusp88. The sequence continues at coordinate 110,974 of NZ_JBGLYM010000009.1, forward strand.
CGGAGCATGGGCATGCGTGTGTTGGCCGAAGGTATCGAGCACGCCGATCAGGCGGGTTTCCTGCTCGCCAATGGCTGCCAGCTGGGGCAAGGCTACTGGTTCGCCCGGCCCATGCCTGCCGAGCAGATCGACTGGCTGCGTGCGCCGGACTTTCGTGAGCCGGTGATTTGAGCCGGCCTATCCCATCTGGATCGGATTGAACACCCTCCGTGGGACCGGCTTTAGCCGGGAAGACGTCGGTACTGCGGCGCTTTTCCCGGGGGATGTTGAATTGCCTTCCCGGCTAAAGCCGGTCCCACCAAAGTAATCAGGCTGTTCCTCTGTCGGGTTTTAATATCTTTCAGTTCTATCTGCATTCTTAAATAGTATTTTTAAGAATATCTGCGTCTCTCTAAGATTGCCTTCACGCCACAAGCAGTTGCCTTGAATCGCGACTGCGGGCCTCTCTATTCGAAGGAGCATGATCATGAGCGCATCTCTACGTAGCGTTGACGGCCAGGACGAAGCAGCCATTCTGCGAGAAATTCAGAGTGCGCTACGTGACCTGCGCTTCGGCGCGGTGGAAATCACCGTGCATAACGCCCAAGTGGTCCAGATCGAACGCAAAGAAAAATTCCGTCTGCAGAACCCGGCCAGCAAGCCGAGCTAAAAAACTAAAAAAAATATAACGCCAACACCGAATTTCCCAGGAGCTTCATTCATGACCATCCGCCGTTACGCATTGGCCGCACTCGCCCTTGCGGTCTTTGCCGGTTCCGCTGTCGCCAAAGACTACACGCTGCTCAACGTGTCCTACGATCCGACCCGTGAGCTCTATCAGGACTACAACGCTGAGTTCACCAACTTCTGGAAGAAGTCCCACCCAGGCGACACGGTCAAGATCAATCAGTCCCACGGCGGTTCGGGCAAGCAAGGCCGTTCGGTCATCGACGGCTCGCCTGCGGACGTGGTGACTCTGGCCCTGGCCGGTGACATCGACGAAATCTCCAAGCTGGGCAAGACCATTCCTGAGAACTGGCAAACCCTGCTGCCGGATGCCAGCACCCCGTACACCTCGACCATCGTGTTCCTGGTACGCAAGGGCAACCCCAAAGGTATCCATGACTGGGGCGATCTGATCAAGGATGGCGTGTCGGTCATTACACCCAACCCGAAAACCTCGGGTGGCGCGCGCTGGAACTTCCTGGCGGCCTATGGCTATGGCTTGAAATCGAATAATGGCGATGAAAAGAAGGCCAACGAGTACATCAGCAAACTGTTCAAGCATGTGCCGGTACTGGACACTGGCGCCCGCGGGTCGACCATCACTTTCGTCAACAATGGTCAGGGTGATGTGTTGCTGGCGTGGGAAAACGAAGCCTTTCTGGCGCTGAAAGAAGACGGCGGCGCTGACAAGTTCGATATCGTCGTACCTTCCCTGTCGATTCTGGCCGAGCCGCCGGTAGCGGTCGTGCAGAAGAACGCCGAGAAGCATGGCACTACCGAAATCGCCACCGAATACCTGAAACATCTGTACAGCAAGGAAGGCCAGGAGATCGCTGCGAAGAACTTCTATCGCCCGCGTGACGCCGAGGTGGCTGCAAAATATGAAAAGCAGTTCCCTAAATTGAACCTGCTGACTATCGACAAGGACTTCGGCGGCTGGAAAACTGCCCAACCGAAATTCTTCAATGACGGCGGGATCTTCGACCAGATCTATATTCCGCAGTAATTGGATGGTGGCACCTGCCCACTAACTGAACACGCGACACTCTTGTAGGAGCTGCCGAAGGCTGCGAACAGGTCTTGAATCCTATCGCAGCCTTCGGCAGCTCCTACAGTACATTGAACCAAGGACTCGTATGTCACGACGCATATCCCCCGTCATACCCGGCTTCGGGCTGACGCTGGGTTACACCCTGGTGTACCTCAGTCTGATTGTGCTGATACCCCTGGCTGTCATGTTCATCCACGCCTCGCAACTGAGCTGGGCGCAGTTCTGGACCATCGTCACGGCGCCGCGCGTGCTGGCGGCGTTGAAGCTGAGTTTCCTCACCGCGTTCTATGCCGCCATCATCAACGGCATTATCGGCACGCTGCTGGCCTGGGTGCTGGTGCGCTACACCTTCCCCGGACGCAAGATCATCGATGCCATGATCGACCTGCCGTTCGCCCTGCCGACCGCCGTGGCCGGTATTGCCTTGACTGCGTTGTACACGCCTACCGGCCTGGTCGGGCAGTTTGCCGCCGATCTGGGTATCAAGATCGCCTACACGCCGCTGGGTATTACCCTGGCGCTGACCTTCGTGACCATGCCATTCGTGGTGCGCACGGTGCAGCCGGTACTGGCGGATATTCCCCGTGAAGTCGAAGAAGCCGCAGCCTGTCTCGGTGCCCGGCCATTGCAGGTATTCCGTTACATCCTTGCACCGGCGCTGCTGCCTGCATGGTTGACCGGCTTTGCCCTGGCCTTTGCCCGGGGTGTCGGCGAGTACGGTTCGGTGATTTTCATCGCTGGCAATATGCCGATGAAGACTGAAATCCTGCCGTTGCTGATCATGGTCAAGCTCGACCAGTACGACTACGCAGGGGCCACGGCCATTGGCGTGATGATGCTGGTGGTGTCTTTCATTCTGCTGCTACTGATCAACCTGTTGCAGCGCCGCATCGAAACCCCGGCCTGAGGAGCGTACGAGCATGTCCAATTCAACGCTTTCTGCCGCGGCTTCGGCCAATGCGGCCCGTCGTGGCAACGCAGTGTACCGGCGCATCCTGATCGGCCTCGGCTGGCTGGTGTTCGCGTTGTTCCTGCTGTTACCGCTTTTTATCGTAGTGTCTCAGGGCCTGAAGAATGGTCTGGGCGGATTCTTTACCGCGATCCTCGAACCTGACGCTTTGTCGGCGCTCAAGCTGACCGTGCTGGCGGTGGTGATTTCGGTGCCGCTCAACGTGGTGTTCGGGGTTGCTGCGGCCTGGTGTGTGAGCAAGTACTCGTTCCGTGGCAAGAGCTTTCTGGTCACCCTGATCGACCTGCCGTTCTCGGTCTCGCCGGTCATTGCCGGTCTGGTCTACGTGCTGATGTTCGGTGCTCGCGGGGTGTTCGGGCCGTGGTTGCAGGATCACGATATCCAGATCGTCTTCGCCTTGCCGGGCATCGTCCTGGCGACCATTTTCGTCACCGTGCCGTTCGTCGCCCGTGAGCTGATCCCGCTGATGCAGGAGCAGGGCACCCAGGAGGAAGAGGCGGCGCGGCTGCTCGGCGCCAATGGCTGGCAGATGTTCTGGCACGTAACGGTGCCGAATATCAAATGGGGCCTGATCTATGGCGTGGTGCTGTGTACCGCCCGTGCCATGGGTGAATTCGGCGCGGTGTCGGTGGTGTCCGGGCACATTCGCGGTGTGACCAACACTCTGCCGTTGCACGTTGAAATCCTCTACAACGAATACAACCACGTTGCCGCCTTTGCCGTGGCGAGCCTGTTGCTGATCCTGGCGCTGTTCATCCTGCTGCTCAAGCAGTGGAGCGAAGCGCGTATTAACCGTCTGCGCCAAAGTGCGGCGGAGGAATAATCATGTCGATCGAAGTCCGTAACGTCAGCAAGAACTTCAACGCCTTCAAGGCTCTCAACAGCATCAGTCTGGATATCCAGAGTGGCGAGCTGGTGGCTTTGCTGGGCCCGTCCGGCTGTGGCAAGACCACCTTGCTGCGCATTATTGCCGGCCTGGAAACCCCCGATCAGGGCAGTATCGTTTTCCACGGCGAAGACGTCTCCGGCCACGATGTGCGTGATCGCAACGTCGGTTTCGTGTTCCAGCATTACGCGCTGTTCCGCCACATGACCGTGTACGACAACGTGGCGTTCGGCCTGCGCATGAAGCCCAAGGGCCAGCGCCCCAACGAAACCCAGATCGCCGCCAAGGTTCACGAGTTGCTGAACATGGTGCAGCTGGACTGGCTGTCTGACCGCTACCCGGAGCAGCTGTCCGGTGGTCAGCGCCAGCGTATCGCCCTGGCCCGCGCCCTGGCGGTAGAGCCCAAGGTCCTGCTGCTCGACGAACCCTTCGGCGCCCTCGATGCCAAGGTGCGCAAGGAGCTGCGCCGCTGGTTGGCGCGCCTGCACGAAGATATCAACCTGACGTCGGTATTCGTGACCCACGATCAGGAAGAGGCCATGGAAGTGGCGGACCGCATCGTGGTGATGAACAAGGGGGTGATCGAGCAGATCGGCTCACCGGGCGAGGTCTACGAGAATCCGGCCAGTGATTTCGTCTATCACTTCCTCGGTGACTCCAACCGCCTGCACCTGGGTGAAGACAACCACGTCCTGTTCCGCCCCCACGAAGTGTCGCTGTCGCGCCACGAACTGGAGGATCACCACCCGGCCGAAGTCCGCGATATCCGCCCATTGGGCGCGACCACGCGGGTGACCCTGAAGGTCGAAGGCCAGAGCGATCTGATCGAAGCCGAAGTGGTGAAGGATCACGACAGCCTGATCGGGCTGGCCAAGGGTGAGACGTTGTTCTTCAAACCCAAGGTCTGGCAGAAAGTCGCCAATATCTGAGGTTTGATGCCGCACGGCTGAGTGTGCATGCAGACGTGGGAGATTCTATGTTTGCTGTAAAGCCAGAGCAGCCTCTTCGCGGATGAATCCGCACAGATCCGACGATATGCACGCGCTGCTGTGGGAGCGGATTCATCCGCGAAGACGGTGTTCCAGACGACGAAGGCCCGTCGAATGTACGGGCCTCTTCGCGGATAAATCCGCTCCCACAATTGTTTGCAGATAATGGAGTCGGTTATCAAACCGCCGCCTTGCCCTCGCGCCGCCCCGTCGGCCCCGCCCGCTCTTCGATGGCGTGTTGCAAGGTTTTGCGCAGCCCCAGTAAAAATGCCAGCTCGGCCACAACGAACAGGGGGCCGATGATCAGTCCTGTGACATCGTCGACAAAGGCGGGTTTACGGCCTTCCCAATAGTGGCCGATGAACTGGATGATCCAGCCAATCACGAACAGGCCGATCCCGGCGCCCAGCCAGGTCAGGGTCGATTGTTGCGCCAGGTTCGCTCCGGCCCAGACGCACAGTCCCAGCAGCACCGCCATCAACACACCAAACCCGCGATCCAGACGCAGGTAGAATACGACGCTGGCCAGGCTTACCAGCAGGGCAGGCGACAGCCACAGCCCGCCCACCGCCCAGCCGGGACGCGACAGCAACACCGCCACCGCGACAACAATCAGCGGGATGCCGACGAAGTGACTGGCGATATTGCGGGTGTCGCGGTGGTAGGCCGCGTATTGACTGAGATGATCGACGAGGTTTTTCATTTTTATGCCTCCGGGTGAATGCTGATCATGCCGCAGAGTCTGTCGGGGTGGATCGGCTTAAAATGACAAAACCTGCAACAAAAGGGAGCAATACATGACAAATGGAGAGGGATGGCGTTCGCGCCTGCTTAACGATAGATGGTTTGGCGCCTTGCCGGCCGGTTTACAGGACGCCTTGCTGGCGGCGGCGCGACAACGGCGCTTCACCCCCGGCAAGCTGCTGTTTGCCCGGGGCGATGCGCCTTGCGGCCTGTATATCCTGCTCGAAGGCTCGGTGCGCGTAGGCGCTGCCGATGAGCAGTATCCGCCGGGCCACTTCGATGAGGTTGCACTGCCTTACTGGTTTGGCGAGGTGTCGCTGTTCGACGGCCTGCCGCGCACCCAGGATCTGTATTCCTCAGGGCAAAGCATTTTGTTACAGGTGCCTCAGGCGACCCTGCTCACGCTGCTTGAGCAATATCCCCAGTACTGGCGATCTTTCGCCGAACTGCTCGGCCACAAGCTGGGCCTGCCACTGCTGCGTGCTGACGAACTGGCGCGCCTGCCACCGCGCACCCGCATTGCCCGTCGCCTGCTATTGCTGAGTGAAGGCTATGGCGAACTCAATCATTCGCGTCGTTTGATTCCGTTTGAAGACCTCGCCTTGGACGATCCGCAGTTGCCAGAAATCCTGCAAACCCTGCATCAACGCAAGGTGGTGTATCTGCGCCAGGAGCAGTTGCAGGTTCTGAATATCAATCGGCTGCGGGAGATGGCCGGGGCCAGGTTCGTCCGATCGAAGGCTTGAGCATTTAACCGCCCATGCCATCGCGATATTGACTCGGCGTCATCCCGGTCCAGCGTTTGAACGCACGGCTAAAACTGCTGGTGTCGGAAAAGCCCAGCAGATAGGCGATTTCGCTCAATGAGCTGCGCGGATCACGCATGTGTTGCAGCGCCAGGTTCTGCCGGCACTGGTTGAGCAGCAGGTCGAAGCGGCAGCCTTCGTCGGCCAGGTGCCGTTGCAGGCTGCGCAGGCTCAGGTGCAATGCCTGGGCGACTCGCTCTGCGGTGGGTTCGCCTTCGGGCAGTTGCGCCTCGATCACCGAGCGTACGCGGCGCTCCCAGGTCAGCGGTTGCAATTGCTCCATTGTGCGGTTGAGCACTGTTTCGTTGTGCTCGGCCAGTTGCGGGTTGCTGTCGTCCAGATGGCTGTCGAAGTCGACACAGGCGAATTCCAGCAGATTCTCGGCCGCGTCGAAATACAGCGGCGCGCGGAACACTTCCTGCCAGGGTTGCGGGTCCGTTGGCGCGGGGCGTTGCAGGTGCACGGCCAGTGGCGCATAGCTGCGGCCCAGGCGGTTGCGGCAGGTGCGCACATAGATGGCGGCGAAAGCGTCCAGCGCCTCGAAGGCCGGTGTCGGGCCATCGGGCGGAGTGTTGAAGCGGAACTCGTAACGATCATCGACCCGCTTGAGTTCCAGGGTCAGAGCGTCGCTGACTACCGGGTGATAGCGCACGATGCGTTCGAACACTTCGCGCAACGAGGCACTGGCGACCAGTGCATAACCCAAGGCATGAAAGGTGGTCGGGCTGACGAAGCGCGATACGCGCAGGCCCAGCGCCGGATCGCCACTGGCGGCCACGGCCAGATGCCAAAGGCGCGTGGTGGTGCTCACCGGATAACGTGCGTCGGGATCATCCATCAGTTGCGGATCGAGTCCGGCTGCCAGGCACAGCGCGGTGCTGTCCAGCCCCAATGCATCGATCTGTTTGCGCAAGGCGCGAGTCCAACTGGCGAGAATACTGGGCTCAGTCATGATCATTGGCACCTGCGGTCAACAGATTGGCGTACTCGGCAGGGCGCGCAGGGAGTGGGCTCATGCACAGTGAGATCCTCTTCACTTACCGTCATGATAGAGGATGGAAGCATGCACGCACCTTCTGCAAGTCCTGCGAGACTGAATGCACAGCAGCGATCAGCGCATATTCGCGCGGTGGTGAGCGCCAGGGGCGACGAATTGCGTGCGCGCTACCCAATCCTGCGCCATCAGGACGCTATCGGAGTCGGCATCCTGGCTTTCGCCCTGGGTGGCATGTTGCTGAGCGCAAGCCTCTATCTCGGGGGTTACATGGCATGGTGGGCGTGCCTGCTGCTCAATGCTTTCTTCGCGTCCCTGACCCATGAGCTGGAGCACGACCTGATCCACAGCATGTATTTTCGCAAACAGCGAATTCCCCACAATTTGATGCTGGCCCTGGTCTGGCTGGCGCGGCCAAGCACCATCAATCCGTGGATTCGCCGCCATCTGCACCTCAATCACCATAAAGTCTCCGGCACCGAGGCGGATATGGAAGAGCGCGCCATCACCAATGGCGAGCCGTGGGGCATTGCCCGACTATTGATGGTTGGCGATAACGTCATGTCGTCACTGATCCGCATGCTACGGGCAAAAACCTGGGCGCATAAATTCAGCATCCTCAAACGCACGCTCAAGGTCTATGCGCCGCTGGCGCTGCTCAATTGGGGCAGTTGGTATGTGTTTCTCGGCTTTCATGCGGCCAACGGCATTGCCGCGCTGTTGGGCACGTCGGTGGAGTGGTCTGCCACGACCCTGGCGGTGATGCCGGTGATCGATGTTGCAGTGGTGGTGCTGGTCGGGCCGAATGTGCTGCGCACCTTCTGCCTGCACTTCGTCAGCTCGAACATGCATTACTACGGCGATCTGGAACCGGGCAACGTGATTCAACAAACCCAGGTGCTCAACCCTTGGTGGCTATGGCCGTTGCAGGCGTTCTGCTTCAACTTCGGCAGCACCCACGGTATCCACCACTTCGTGGTCAAGGAGCCGTTTTACATCCGTCAGATGACCGCGCCCGTGGCGCATCGGGTGATGGCGGAAATGGGCGTGCGTTTCAATGATTTCGGCACTTTCGGCCGGGCCAATCGCTTCGCGGCGAAGACCGATGAGGCAGTGGCGCCGGGTGAGTTCTCATCGACTCAGGTGCTCTCGCGTTCAATCAAATGACAATCCAATAGATTCAGTCGCTGGATCTCGTCCTCCGGCACCAGAACCCCAAGGCTTTCCAGGACCCGCTGTGCCGCCAACACGCCGATTTCCAGGGCGGGCGGTTTGATGGTGGTCAGGCTGGGCATCAGCATATGGGCGAAGGGGTAGTCACCAAAGCCCATGATCGCGCAGTCCTGGGGAATACGCAGGCCTGAACGCTGGCCCGCAAGCAGGCCACCGGCGGCCAGGTTGTCGTTGGCGAAGATAATGGCGTCGGGGCGCTGTTCGCCGGACATCAGCTGCTGCATGGCTTGTTTGCCTGCCTCGAACGGCGCCAGATCCGGCTCCGGCACGAACACCCAGGGTTGCAGCCCCAGCGATTCCAGCGTTCGGGCATAGCCGTTGCGCCGCTCACGGGCGCTCAAGTCACCGACAGCGCTGTTCTGTACGAAGGCGATGCGCCGATAGCCCTTGCCATGCAGGTAGCGAGCGGCGGCCACACCGACTTCATCATGGGCGAAACCGATCTGGATCGGTCTGCGCTCGGGCTGATAGTCCCAAGTCTCGACGACCGGGATGTCCGCCTGCTCGATCATCTTTTCCGTTGCGGCGCTGTGGAAGTGACTGGTCAACACCAGTGCTGCCGGCGACCACCCCAGGAATGCCCGTACCGCGCTTTCTTCCTGCTCTTCAGAGAAATAACTCGACGCCAGAAGCAATTGAAAACCGTGGCGGTTGAGCGTGTCGCTGAAGCCCTGGATGGTATTGGCGAAGATCGGCCCGGAGATGTTCGGGATGACCATGGCCACGATGCGGCTACGCGCTGAGGCCAGGCCGCCAGCCACCAGATTGGGCACATAACCCAATTCACTGACAGCCTCGGCGATGCGCTCGCGGCGTTCCGGCGAGACCTGGTCCGGCTGATTGAAATAGCGCGACACCGTAATCGCCGATACCCCAGCGTGCCGGGCCACGGTATTGAGGGTTACCCGACCTGCGCCCTTGCGTTTGCGTGTGGCTGGCGAGTCATCCGACATGGGCGTTCATCCGCATAGGCTTAAAAAGCATATAAAAGTAATTTTTCATTATTTGACGATCTATTCATCCCTTGCCGATACTGATGATGTTAGCGCTACCAAGTTGGTTTGTCTGCTACTCGCTCAAGCGAATGCCTAAAACCGCGCAGGTACACAACGTCAGGCGTCAGTCCGCAGAAGACGGACCTATCAGGGCATATCGAGCAGGCACACCATGCAAAACACAATCGGGGAAATCGTCAAACGCACGCTGCTGGCCCAGGCCATCAGCCTGGCCGGGCTGCCGATGGTACAGGCCGCCACCTCTGGCGATGAAGCTGCGAGCAGTCAGGAGCCCGTCCTCAAATCCGTCACCGTCACCGCAACCCGTCGCGAAGAGTCGCTGCAGAAGGTGCCGGTGGCGGTATCGGTAATCGATGGCGAGCAACTGGAGCGGGATAACCGCAACGGTGTCGCCAGTATCGTCCAGCAGATTCCGTCGCTGAATTTCCGCACCGGCGCATCGAACAAGGATACTTCGCTGTTCATTCGCGGCGTCGGCACTATCTCCACGTCGCCGGGCGTCGAGCCGACCGTGGCAACTGTGATCGATGGCGTGGTTTATGGTCGCCCTGGCCAGGCTACTCTGGATCTGCTCGACCTGGACCGCATCGAAGTGTTGCGTGGCCCGCAAGGCACGCTGTTCGGCAAGAATGCATCCGCAGGCGTACTCAACGTCGTGACCAAGGCTCCGACCGAAGAGACCCATGGCTACATCGACCAGTCTTACTACAGCGGTAACGAAAGCCGCACCCGCTTCGGTATTGGCGGCAGCCTGATCCCCGGCACTCTGAAGGGATCGGTGACCACCCTGTTCGGCAGTTACGACGGGAATGTCGACAACAAACTCAACGGTCAGGAGGTCAACGGCTACAACCGCAAGGGCATTCGCGGCAAACTTGCGTTCACGCCCAATGAAGACGTGACCTTCACCCTGGCCGCTGACTATATGCAGTCCAGGGATGACACGCCCAACGGTGTGGTGAGCAAGGCCCTGACCCCGGCCTTCGCCAGCGCTCTGGCGCCGGTCAGCGCGCAGAGTGACAGCCGCAAGCTGAGCAGTGATTTTCGCAGCCATGTCGACGACATCAACAAGGGCCTGTCCGGCCAGTTGGACTGGAAACTGGGCGACTACACCCTGACCTCGATCACCGCCTGGCGGGGCTGGAACAACGCGCAATATCAGGACGGCGACCGCCTGGGCACCATCACCGCTGCCTTCCCCGGCACCGAGGATAAAGGTCGTCTGGACTACGACCAGTACTCCCAGGAGCTGCGCCTGGCGTCGCCCAAGGGTGAGTTCCTCGAATACGTCGGTGGCCTGTTCTACATGCACGGCAAGGACACCGAAACCTATCAGCGCACCCTGATCACTACCACCCGTCAAGACCGTGGGGTAGCGGACTACAGCACCACCAGCGACAGCTCCTCGGTATTTGGCGAAGCCACCTTCAATTTCCGTCCGGATCTGCGCCTTATTGCCGGGCTGCGCTGGACCCACGACGAACTTGAATACGATCATCGCCGGGTCTCGACCTCGGCGACGACGGTCAGCGGCATCCAGCCGGCCACCAGCAGTTCAGGTTCGGTGGACGAGGACGGCAAGTCCGGGCGCCTGGGCCTGCAATACGATCTGAGCGACAGCGTTACCAGTTACGTCACTTACTCTCGCGGCTATAAAGGCCCGGCGTACAACGTCTTCTTCAACATGCAGCCGCGTGACACCGACGCGCTCAAGCCGGAAACCTCCAATACCTGGGAAGTCGGTATCAAGGCGACGAGCTGGAACAATCGCCTGACCACCAACCTGGCGGTTTTCCACAGCGATTACGACAACTATCAGGCGAATTTCTACGACACCGTGGCCGGGCAAGTGGTGACCCGCCTGATCAACGCGGGCAGCGTCAGCACCGAGGGCGTGGAGCTGGATTACGCGTTGCAGGCGACCCGCAATCTGAAATTCTCCGGCGCCCTGGCCTACACCAAGGCGCGCATCGACAGCTTTCAGTGCCCACCCGGGGCTGCTGCGTCCTGCAACGTCAATGGCAAGACGCTGCCTTACAGTCCGGACTGGAAAAGCTATGTGCGCGCCGATTACACCATCCCCTTGGATAACGGTCTGGATATCGAGCTGGGCACCGATTACAGCTGGCAAAGCGAAGTGCAGTACGACATCAGCCAGAACCCTGACACCAAACAGGGCGCCTACGGCATCTGGAACGCCAGCGCGGCACTGGCCGATTACAGCAATGGCTGGCGCGTGGCGCTGTTGGCGAAAAACCTGGCCGACAAGTCTTATTCACCGATGTTGGCCAGCGGCACCGGCTACATCTACCGCGCCGTGCCACGAGACGATGAGCGCTATTTTGGCGTGCAGTTGCGTAAGGATTTTTGAGCCGTTGCGTGCGACAACCCTCAATGAATCGGTAAGGAAAATGTTATGAGTCGTCAAATGAAGCTGGGCGCGTTTTTAATGGCCACAGGGCACCATGTAGCCGCCTGGCGCCACCCGGATGTGCCTGCCAATGCCGGGCTGGATATCCGCCATTACCGCCACTTGGCACAGGTCGCAGAAGGCGCGCGATTCGATGCGCTGTTCGTCGCTGACAGCGTGGCTGCGCCGACCGGGGACATTGCCAGTCATATGGCACGCTCCGATCATTTCGAGCCGTTGACTCTGCTGTCGGCCCTGAGCGCAGTGACCGAGCATATCGGCCTGATCGCTACCGCGACCACGACTTATAACGAGCCTTACCACGTGGCCCGCAAGTTCGCGTCTCTGGATCATCTTTCCGGTGGTCGGGCAGGGTGGAATCTGGTGACTTCCGATGCCGCCGCCGAAGCGCAGAATTTTGGTCGTGACCAGCACCTGGGCCACGCCGAACGCTACAGCCGGGCTCGCGAGTTTCATCAGGTGGTGACCGGGTTATGGGACAGCTGGACCGACGACGCCTTTATCCGCGACAAGGCCAGCGGTCGTTACTACGACTCCACCGGGCTGCATGTGCTGAATCATCAAGGCGAGCATTTCTCGGTGAAAGGCCCGCTCAACGTCGCCCGCTCGCCCCAGGGGCAGCCCGTGGTGGTACAGGCCGGATCGTCCGAAACCGGTCGCGATCTGGCGGCGCAGACCGCTGAAGTGGTGTTTACCGCACAGACTTCATTGAACAATGCCCAGGCGTTTTACCGTGACCTCAAGGGACGGCTGGCGAGCTACGGGCGGAGCGTTGATTCGCTGAAAATCATGCCCGGCGTCTTTATTGTGGTCGATGAAAGTGTTGAGCGGGCGCGGGAGAAGTTCGAGGAGTTCCAGGCGCTGGTCGAGCCTGAAGTCGGCGTGGCATTACTGGGGCGAATGCTCGGTAACTTCGACCTGTCGGGCTATCCCCTCGACGGGCCGCTGCCTGAGTTGCCGTTGACCGACAGCGGCCAGCGCAGCCGCCAACTGTTGCTGACCGAACTGGCCGGGCAGGAGCAACTGACGCTTGCCCAGTTGGGCCGACGCATTGCCGGAGGTCGCGGGCATTACAGCCTGGTTGGTACAGCGACGCAGATCGCCGATGAGCTGCAAGCCTGGTTCGAACAAGGCGCCGCCGATGGCTTCAATGTGCTGGTGCCGCATTTGCCTGGCGGCCTGGAAGATGTCGCGCGCCTGCTGGTGCCGGAGCTGCAACGACGCGGGTTGTTCCGCACCGAGTATGAAGGCACGACGTTGCGGGAGAACCTTGGCTTGCAGCGGCCGGCGAACCGATACCGCTGATCTTGCTGCCATGACTGTAGGCGCGGCTAAGGCGGGTCCTACAAAACACCGCACAACGCTGCAGGAGCCGGCTTGCTGGCGATCGAGTGCGAAGCGCTTGCCATGGCATCGGTGACTGACATACAGCCATCGCCAGCAAGCCAGCTCCCACATTTAGCTCCGATTTCAATTCAAACAGTCATAGGTTATTTATGAGAACACGCACATTGTTCGCCCTGACTCTGCTGCTCTGGGCCTTTGCCAGCATCACCCTGGCCGCCGCCCCGCAGGAACTGCGCATCGGCTACCAGAAAGGCTCCATCACGCTGGTGCTGGCCAAGGAACACGGCCTTTTGGAACAACGCTTCAAGGGCACCCACATCAAATGGATCGAGTTTCCCGCCGGCCCGCAGATGCTCGAAGCGCTGAACGTCGGCAGTCTGGACCTGGCCTCGACCGGTGATATCCCGCCAATTTTCGCCCAGCTCGCCGGGGCCGATCTGGTGTATGTCGGCAGCGAGCCGAGCAAGCCTCACGCCGAGGCCATTCTGGTGCGCAACGACAGTGCGGTGCACAGCGTGGCCGATTTGAAGGGGCGCAAGGTGGCGTTCCAGAAAGGCTCCACTTCGCACAATTTGGTCCTGCGCGCACTGAGTAAAGCGGGACTGAGCTTCAGGGACATCCAGCCGATCTACCTGACTCCGGCCGACGCCAAGGCGGCTTTTGAAAGCGGCAGTATCGATGCCTGGGCGATCTGGGACCCGTACTACTCCATCGCCCTTGAAGAAGGCCGCAGCCACTTGCTCGCCGATGGCGAGGGGCTTGGCCTGTCCGGGCCGGTCTACACGGCACGACGTACTTACGCCCAGGACAACGGTGAATTTATCCAACAAGTGTTGGACGAGTTGAGCGCCGCTGAAGAGCTGACTCGCAGCCAGCGTCAGGCCAGTATCGATATCCTCACCCGCAGCATGGGCCTGCCCGCTACGGTGATTGCCCGGTACATCGACCATCGTCCGGTATCGCCGAGCCAGCCGGTGACCGCCGTGACCCTCGCAGCGCAACAGGTGACCGCCGATCTGTTCTACGACAACCATCTGTTGCCCAAGCGGGTCGACATCCAGCAAGCCGTTTGGCAGAAGACGGCACCTTGACTCTTCACTGGACAACGCAAACGGTTGCTACAAACTGGTAGTCGTCCGACAACATTCAACAAGAGAGGATCTGATGACGTATATCGCTGCCGACAATCGTTATGAAACCATGCCCTATCGCCGTACCGGGCGCAGCGGCCTGGTGCTGCCTGCGTTGTCTTTGGGCCTGTGGCATAACTTCGGCGACAGCACGCCGATCGATGTCCAGCGTGCCATGTTGCGCACCGCGTTCGACCTGGGCATCAACCACTTCGATCTCGCCAATAACTATGGCCCGCCCTATGGCGCCGCCGAGATCAATTTCGGTCGCCTGCTGCGCGAAGACTTCAAGCATTACCGCGATGAATTGATCATCTCCAGCAAGGCCGGTTGGGACATGTGGCCGGGGCCTTATGGTCAGGGCGGTGGCTCGCGCAAATACGTGCTGGCCAGCCTCGACCAGAGCCTGCAACGCATGGGTCTGGACTATGTGGATATCTTTTATTCGCACCGCTTCGACCCCGACACCCCGCTGGAAGAAACCGCAGGCGCGCTGGCCACTGCGGTGCAGCAGGGCAAGGCGTTGTATATCGGGATTTCTTCGTACTCCGGAGCGAAAACCCGTGAAATCGCCGCGCTGCTGAAGGAGTGGAAAGTGCCGCTGCTGATTCATCAGCCGGCCTATAACCTGCTCAATCGCTGGGTCGAGAAGGATCTGCTGGATGCCACCGAAGAGCTGGGCGCCGGGGTGATTGCCTTTACCGCGCTGGCTCAGGGCCTGCTGTCGGACAAGTATCTGAACGGGATTCCCAAGGATGCCCGGGTCAATCGTCCCGGTGGCGGCTCGCTACAAGCCTCGCACCTGTCGGAAGAAAACATCGCCCATGCGCGCGCGCTCAACGAGATTGCCAAGCGTCGCGGCCAGAGCCTGGCGCAAATGGCCCTGGCCTGGACCCTGCGTGACCCACGGGTAACCTCGGCGCTGATCGGCGCCAGCCGCCCGGAGCAGATCGTCGAGAACGTCGGTGCGTTGAAGAACCTGGCGTTCAGCGCCGAAGAACTGGCGGAGATCGACCGGTTTGCGGTGGAAGGCGGGATCAACCTGTGGGAAAAACCGTCGACGGCTGAATAGAAACCCAGGTCTGCCTGGGAGCGAGGCGGAACGTACTGGATCACCATAACTCTGTGGGAGCCAATTCATTCGCGAAAGCTTTATTCCGGACGCCGCTAATGTGTTGGATGTATTGGCCGATTCGCGAATGAATTCGCTCCCACGGGTTTTGCTCTCAGCCCCTCTCAGGTATTGGTAGCGCCGCAACGCGCAGGGCGGGATTTCCCCTTCGGATCAGCTCAAGCGATATCCACCCGCAAAATAGCGCCATCCTGCCCTACCACCCGAACATGGGCGCCAACCGGCGCATCAGGGCCGGTGACGATCCACACGCTGTCACCCACCTTGATCTTGCCGCGTCCTTCGACGATGGCGGTGTGGACCACGAAGGTGCGGCCAATCAATTCTTGCCCGCGATTGTTCAGGCCTGGCTGGTCTGACGGGCGGTTGACACCGCGCTGGCGCCTCCACCAGTAGACCGCCATGAGGATCGACAGCACGGCAAACAGCAGGAACTGCACGGTCCAGGACATGGGCAGCAAAAAGGTCAGTACTCCGACGGCTGCTGCTGCGATGCCGACCCATAGCAGATAGCCGCCCGCGCCGAACACTTCGAGAATCAGCAGCACCGTCCCCAGGCCCAGCCAGTCCCAGAACGACAGATTTTGCAGGTAGTCCCACATCAGACTTTCTTGCCGTCGAAGGTGGCTTTGACGATTTCGCCGATGCCACCCACCGCGCCGATCACCTGGCTGGCTTCCAGCGGCATGAGGATGACCTTGCTGTTGTTCGCAGAGGCGAGTTTGCCCAGGGCATCGATGTACTTTTGGGCGACGAAATAGTTGATGGCCTGTACGTTGCCGCTGGCAATGGCTTCGGACACTACTTGCGTGGCCCGGGCTTCGGCTTCGGCCTGACGCTCGCGGGCCTCGGACTCAAGGAAGGCGGCCTGGCGACCGCCTTCGGCTTCCAGAATCTGTGCCTGCTTCTTGCCTTCGGCAGTGAGAATCGCGGCGGCGCGCAGGCCTTCGGCTTCAAGGATCTGGGCGCGCTTGATGCGCTCGGCTTTCATCTGCCCGGACATGGCCGCCATCAGGTCGGCGGGCGGGCTGATGTCCTTGATCTCGATGCGGGTGATCTTGATGCCCCATGGCGCCGTAGCCTCATCGACCGTGCGCAGCAGGCGTTCGTTGATGTTGTCGCGCTGGCTGAGCATGGCGTCCAGCTCCATGGAGCCGAGTACGGTGCGGATATTGGTTTGCAGCAGGTTGCGAATGGCGTGTTCGAGGTTGTTCACCTCGTAGGCCGCCTGGGCAGTATTGACCACCTGGAAGAAGCACACGGCATCGATCTGCACCGTGGCGTTGTCTGCCGTGATGACTTCCTGCGGCGGGATATCCAGCACGCTTTCCATGACATTGATCTTGCGCCCGATGCGATCCATCACTGGCACGATGATGTTCAGGCCTGGCTTGAGGGTGGTGGTGTAGCGGCCAAAGCGCTCTACGGTCCATTGATAGCCCTGGGGCACCACTTTGAAACCCATGAACAGAATGACGATCGCCAGAACGACGAACAGCAGGACGACGGTACCTAGTTGCATGACTTTTCCCTGTTCTACAGTTATTAATACATTAATTAACCGCCGGTTGTGGGAGCGGATTTATCCGCGAAGAGGGCATTCCAGTCGATGAAGATTTGTCGAATGTACCTGCCTCTTCGCGAATGAATTCGCTCCCACATATAAAGCAATCGTCGGAAATGGTCTGTCTTTAGCGCTGCTCACTCTGCGGCGTAACCCGCAATACTTCTTCAAGCGTAGTCAGGCCCGCCGAAACCTTCTGCGCGCCGGACAGGCGCAGGCTGCGCATGCCTTCCTTGAATGCCTGGCGGCGCATGGCGGTGAGGTCGAGGTCGGCGCTGATCAGATCGCGCACGCCATCGGACATCAGCATGATCTCGTAGACCCCGGCGCGACCGCGATAGCCGGTTTCGCGGCACTCGATGCAACCGACAGCGCGGTGGGCGCCAGCCGGTACCGGAGCCTGCCACGGCCGGGTGAGAGTCTGCCAGTCCACTTCATTCAACTCTATGGGCGCCTTGCAGTGCGGGCACAGAGTACGAACCAGGCGCTGGGCCATGACGCCAAGGATCGTGGCCTTGAGCAGGTAGTGCGGCACGCCCAGTTCCAGCAGGCGGCTGATGGCGCTGGGCGCGTCGTTGGTGTGCAGGGTGGAGAGCACCAGGTGACCGGTGAGGGCGGCCTGGATGGCCATTTCGGCGGTCTCCAGGTCACGAATTTCGCCGATCATGATGATATCGGGGTCCTGGCGCATCAGTGCGCGTACGCCGCTGGCGAAGGTCAGGTCAATGTTGTGTTGAACCTGCATCTGATTGAACGCCGGTTCCACCATCTCGATGGGGTCTTCGATGGTGCACAGGTTGACCTCCGAGGTCGCCAGCTTTTTCAGCGTAGTGTACAGCGTGGTGGTCTTGCCGGAACCGGTGGGACCGGTGACCAGAATGATGCCGTTAGGCTGGCAGGTCATGTCCTGCCAGCGGCGCAGATCGTCGTTGGAGAAACCCAACTGGTCGAAATCCTTGAGCAGCACTTCCGGGTCGAAGATCCGCATGACCATTTTTTCGCCGAATGCGGTGGGCAGCGTCGACAGACGCAGCTCGACCTCGCCGCCATCAGGGGTGGTGGTCTTGACCCGGCCATCCTGAGGTTTGCGCTTTTCGGCGACGTTCATCCGGCCCAGGCTTTTCAGGCGGCTGACCACGGCCATGGTCACCTGAGGCGGGAATTGGTAAATATTGTGCAGCACGCCGTCAATTCGAAAACGCACCGTGCCTTGTTCGCGACGCGGCTCGATATGGATATCACTGGCGCGCTGTTGGAAGGCGTACTGGAACAGCCAGTCGACGATGTTGACGATATGGGCATCGTTGGCGTCGGGTTCCTGATCGCTGGAACCGAGCTTGAGCAACTGTTCGAAGTTGCCGATGTTGTTCATTTTCTGATCGACGGCATTGGCGCCGCTGACAGATTTCGCCAGGCGGAAGAACTCTACGGCCACCCGCTGAATATCCGCCGGGTTGGCGACTACCCGCTTGATCGAGCGTTTGAGTACGTGGGTCAGGTCGGCTTCCCAGGCTTTGACATAAGGCTGGGCGCTGGCGATGGTCACCGATTCGCGGTCCACCGCCACGGCGAGGATCTTGTGACGCTGGGCGAAGGCATAGGACATCAGTGGCGTCACTGAGGCGCTGTCGATCTTCAACGGATCGATGCGCATGTACGGCTGCCCGGCGCGGTTGGCCAGCCAGACCGTGAGGGTCTCCAGGTCCAGCTTGCGCCCTGGACGCTTGAGGTCATCCAGCTGTTGCGCGGCGATGAACTGCAATGGGTGCAGTTGCATGTTCGCGGCGCTGCGCCGTTGGGTCATGGCGTGCTCGGCGTTGGCCTGGTCGATGAAACCTTCGGTGACCAGATCGCGCAGCAGCTCGTTCAGATCCAGCCAGCGGTCCTGGGTTGATGATGCGAGGACGGACATGCAGCTTCCTTTGGGCGGTTCAGCTCATAACGATCAGCAAGAGTAGCCCCAAGCGTGCCAGTTGTTGCGCCCTCTGTGTGGGTAAGCGTTGCGATTATTTTCAGTGGTGCTCAGCTGGCAGCCAGGGAGACGGATTGAATTGAGACGTGGGAATGGCCAAGTTGTTCCAGTTCCACTGTACAAACATTGATCAGGTTGCGCATTTTTTCACCAATTACCTGGGCGCGATGCCAGGACAGACGGTCGATCTGCACATCGATCATCAGCATGTCTTCGGCCTGTTGCACGTTTACCTGCTGCGGGATCAGGTACTGCATGGCGAACAGGTTGAGCACCCGGCACAGCAGGTCGGGCTCGGCCTCGGCAAGAATCCGGTACTGGGCCAGGCAGTGGCTGTTATGGGCTGACCAGCTGTCCGGACGGTGCGGTGCGGTTTCCACGGCTTCAAGGTTAGGCATGGGGCGTCTCCTGTTTCGACTGGGGAAATTCTTGCACGTGGAAAAAGAAATTTCTGATCCATGATCGAATGAATTAGCCTTGTTTCGACTAGTTAATGCGTGAAAACCTGATATCGAGAATTAGTTATGTCTATCGAGTTGGATGGCTACGACCGCAAGATCCTCGCGCTGCTGCAAGAGGACGCATCCCTGTCCAGTGCCCAGATTGCCGAGCAAGTTGGTCTGTCGCAGTCGCCGTGCTGGCGGCGGATCCAGCGGCTCAAGGATGAAGGGGTGATTCGCCGTCAGGTGTCATTGCTCGACCGCAAGAAGATCGGCCTCAATACGCAGATCTTCGCCGAGGTCAAACTCAACGCCCACGGGCGCTCCAACTTCACGGAATTTACCGACGCGATTCGCGGTTTTCCGGAGGTATTGGAGTGTTATGTGCTGATGGGCGCGGTGGATTTTCTATTGCGCATTGTCACGCCGGACATCGAAGCTTATGAGCGCTTCTTCTTCGAGAAGCTGTCGATGGTGCCGGGGATTCAGGAAGTGAACTCGATCGTGGCCTTGTCGGAAATCAAATCGACCACGAGTTTGCCTGTCACTTAGGGCCGTTGGAGCGAGGCTCGCCCGCAGATCGGGTGACGCGGTGTGTCAGACATACCGCGTCAGATCTTTCGCGGGCAAGCCTCGCTCCAACAGGTTTACATTTTCAGCAGCAGTTTCCACGCCTTGTTCTGCAACACCGCAATGGCCTGCTCAACACGGGCGTCGAGGATTTCATCGCTGATCGGCTGGTTGGCCAGCTCTTCCAGCTTGTTCAGCTCGCCGTACAGGCGGTCGACTTCCGGCAGGTCGAGGACCTGGCGGGCATGGTGCATCCAGGCCTGAATGCGCTCGATGCGTGGCAGTTGCTCGGCCAGGTCTTCGGGCTGTTGCTGATAGCGGCTCAGTTGCAGGGCGGTGGCTTCTTCTGCCAACAGACGCGGCAGCCAGCTGGCGAGGAGGGCGGCGCCCTGGCGGTTGCCACGGTTGTTGCGCTCGGCAGCCCAGTTACGGGCCAGCAGCCAGCGCGAGGTGTTCAGGGAGAACAGGCCCCAGCGCGGATCCTGCAGCTCTTCGATGAATTGCTCGTGGGCGGCAGCGCGCACGTCACCATCTTCCTGACCGGCCTGAACCAGTGGACGCCAGTCTTCCAGCAGGGCGTCGAGGGCGCCGCGCAGTTCGCTGGTGGTCGAGCGTGGGGCGGCCTGGCCGAGGCTGGTGGTCAGGGCGCGCAGTTCGGCCAATTGCTCGACCCAGTCCTGCAGCAGGCGCCAGTGGCCATTGAAACGGTATTGCTCGGCCAGACGCTGGCTGCTGCCCAACAGATGCCAGGCCAGGGCGGCGTAGGCGTCGTCCAGCGGCGTTTCGGCGTCGAGCTGTGGCGCGGGCAGGCTCAGGGAGTAGCTGTTGGCGTCGAACAGGCGATAGCCGCGCTCGGCCTTGCTGATGTCGCAGGGCATCAGGGCCAGGGTCTGGGCCAGCTCGGCGGCCAGTTCCAGCAGCGCGGCAGGCTCGCCTTCGCGCAGCTCCAGTTCCAGCTCGCAGATTTCTTCCTTCTGCTTGCCGACGATGACATTGCCCAGGTCCAGAGCAGCCTCGATCACCACCTTGGTTTTGCCGCGGCCCCAGGCGATCTCGGCTTTTTCCCGGACGAAGTCAGTGGTGAACAGCGGCTTGATGGTTTTCTTGTCCAGGTCCGCCAGTTGCTCGGGCCAGCATTCGCCGTCGAGCTTCTTGATATCGAGCTTGGCCTTGGCCAGGTCCCAGTTGTATTCGTTGCGCTCGGACAGCCCGGCCACGCTTTGGCCGCGGGTCTTGAGGGTCTGGATAATGGCGTCGCCATCACGGCGTAGGCGCAGGGCTACCTTGGCGTTGGCCAGGTCGCGCTCCGGGGTGTCGAAGTATTGGTTGAACAGTTCCAGGCGTTCCCAGCCACTTTTATTGCGCTTTTTCAGCAACGGGTGTTCACGCAGCGCCGCCAGGGTTTCGCGGCTGACGCGCAGTTTGATTTCGGTTTCTTTGTGCATGGCCGGGAGTCCAGACGCTGTAAAGCTGATAACGGGAGGCGCAGCCGGGGGTGGCAGGGCTGCGCGATGGCGTGCAGTGTACAGGACATGCCCGGTAACGGTTTATTCCAGACAGCATCTGGCCCTATGATGAACCGGCGTGTCGCCCCGCCTTGAGGAATGTTTATGCCCGTGCCGTCGATGAAAGACCAGTTCGCCGCCCTGATCGCCGCACCTTCGGTGAGCTGCACCCAGCCTTCGCTGGATCAGTCCAACCGTGGGGTGATCGATCTGCTGGCCGGTTGGCTGGGCGACCTGGGCTTTGCCTGTGACATTCAGCAGGTCTCGCCGGGCAAGTTCAATCTGCTGGCCAGTTACGGCACCGGCCCTGGCGGGTTGGTGCTGGCCGGGCACAGCGATACCGTGCCGTTCGACGAGGCGCTGTGGAAAACCGATCCGCTCAAACTGACGGAAATCGATGGGCGTTGGGTCGGTCTGGGCAGTTGCGACATGAAAGGTTTTTTCGCGCTCGCTATCGAAGCGGTGCGCGGCTTGCTCGATCAACCCTTCAAGCAACCGCTGCTGATTCTTGCCACCTGCGATGAAGAAAGCTCCATGGCCGGAGCCAGGGCCCTGGCCGAAGCGGGTCGCCCCCTTGGCCGCGCGGCAGTGATCGGCGAGCCGACCGGGCTGCGGCCGATCCGCCTGCACAAGGGCGTGATGATGGAGCGTATCGATATCCTCGGGCGCAGCGGTCACTCCTCCGACCCGAGCCTGGGCCATAGCGCCCTGGAAGCCATGCACGACGCCATCAGCGAGTTGAAAGGCCTGCGCGCGCAATGGCAGCAGGAATACCGCAACCCGCAATTCAGCGTGCCGCAGCCGACCCTTAACTTCGGCTGCATCCATGGCGGCGACAATCCCAACCGGATTTGCGGCCAGTGCTCCCTGGAATTCGATCTGCGCCCGCTGCCGGGCATGGACCCGAACGTGCTGCGCGCGGCGATCCAGCAGAAGCTGCAGCCTTTGGCCGAGCGTCACAAGGTGCAGATCGACTATGCGCCGCTATTCCCTGAAGTGCCGCCCTTTGAACAGCTCGCCGATGCCGAACTGGTACGGGTTGCGGAACGTTTGACGGGACATCGTGCCGAAGCAGTGGCATTTGGCACCGAAGCGCCTTATCTTCAGCGCCTTGGTTGCGAGACCCTGGTGTTGGGCCCTGGCGATATCGCCTGCGCTCACCAACCCGGCGAATACCTCGAAATGTCACGCTTGCAGCCTACAGTGACGCTGTTGCGGCAGTTGATCGAACATTATTGTCTGAGCCCGCAGTGAGCGGATTCGGATGTTGCGATTTAATGTGGGGCCGGCTTTAGCCGGGAATGCGTCTTTGCGGCTAAAGCCGGTCCCACAGGAATAACCCAGAGATAAAAGGAGAGTGCACGTGTTGCCAAGCCTGTTCCGACGATAACCACCACAGAGTTGTGCGTGTTTCTGTCCTTCGTCCAATTTTCTACAGGCTTTTCAGGTTATGCCCGATTACGTGAACTGGCTTCGCCATGCGTCTCCCTATATCAACGCCCACCGGGACCGGACCTTTGTCGTCCTGCTGCCCGGCGACGGTGTGGAACATCCCAATTTCGGCAATATCGTCCACGACCTGGTGCTGCTGCACAGCCTTGGTGTGCGACTGGTACTGGTCCATGGCTCGCGTCCGCAGATTGAAAGCCGACTGACCGCCCGTGGCCTGACTTCGCATTACCACCGCGACATGCGCATCACCGACGCCCCGACCCTGGAGTGCGTGATCGATGCCGTGGGCGCGCTGCGTATCGCTATCGAAGCACGCCTGTCCATGGACATGGCGGCCTCGCCGATGCAGGGCTCGCGGCTGCGGGTGACCAGCGGCAACCAGGTTACGGCCCGGCCGATCGGGGTGCTCGAGGGTGTGGATTATCAGCACACCGGTGAAGTCCGTCGGGTTGACCGCAAGGGTATCAATCGCTTGCTGGACGAGCGCCATATCGTCCTGCTGTCGCCTCTGGGCTACTCGCCGACCGGTGAGATTTTCAACCTGGCCTGTGAAGACGTCGCCACTCGCGCGGCCATCGACCTGGGCGCCGACAAGCTGCTGTTGTTCGGCGAAGAAACCGGCCTGCTCGATGAGAACGGCCGCCTGGTTCGTGAGTTGCGTCCGCAACAGGTGCCGGCGCATCTGGCGCGGCTGGGCAACAACTATCAGGCCGAGCTGCTGGATGCGGCAGCCGAAGCCTGCCGGGGCGGCGTGGGTCGCAGCCATATCGTCAGCTACACCGAAGATGGCGCCTTGCTCACCGAGCTGTTCACCCGTGACGGTGGCGGTACCCTGGTCGCCCAGGAACAGTTCGAACTGGTTCGCGAAGCTGCCATCGAGGATGTCGGCGGCCTGATGGACCTGATTACGCCGCTGGAAGAGCAGGGCATTCTGGTGCGTCGTTCCCGGGAAGTGCTGGAGCGGGAGATCGAGCAGTTCAGTGTGGTCGAACGCGAGGGGCTGATCATTGCCTGCGCGGCGCTGTATCCGATTGCCGACTCTGAGGCTGGCGAGCTGGCCTGTCTGGCGGTCAACCCCGAGTACCGCCATGGCGGTCGCGGTGACGAGTTGCTTGAACGCATAGAGACGCGGGCGCGTGAACTGGGTCTCAAGACCTTGTTCGTCCTCACCACCCGTACTGCCCACTGGTTCCGTGAGCGCGGCTTCGAACCCAGCAGCGTCGAGCGCCTTCCAGCCGCCCGCGCGTCGCTGTACAACTTCCAGCGCAATTCGAAGATCTTCGAGAAGGCGTTGTAAACAATTGGTAGCCGCGAATCCTTGAACGATTTGTGGGAGCGGATTTATTCGCGAAGGCGTCGGCAATCATATCGACGCTTTCGCGGATAAATCCGCTCCCACATGTTTTGCGTTTTCAGGTGTGAGCCGTCCAGGACGGCTTAGTTACTGATCGCCAGAATACTCGCCTGATAAGCGCCGACGAAGGTGTCGAAATCCACAGGCTCTTCGGTCTGCTCCAGCTCGGCCTGCTCGGCAATCGAGGTTCTGGCCAGGCTTTCGAAGCGGGTCTGTTCCTCGACGCTCAGAGGCTGGCTGCGGAAGTACTCGGCGTGAGCCTGACTCTGGCGGAACGAGAATGCGGTGAAGCCTTCCTTGTGCTCGGTCATGCTCGCCAGGATCTGTGCCGATGGCGTCAGGGACGCGTCCTTGACCTTGGCCAGCTGGGCTTGCAGCGACTTGGCGTGTTCCTCGCCACCCTGGGCCTGGTCCAGCAGGGCTGCAATCGGAACGATCTGCTCAAGCAGCTCGGCGGCCCATACCTTGAGCTCGACATTGCCGTTCGGCCCTTGCAGTTCCAGCCCCGGACGCCGGCCTTCCTTCACTACGGTGAGGAAGTTGGTGGACGCACCGCTGCATTCGTTGTTCGCCAGTTGCGGGCTTTCCTGCAAGGCGCAATAGAGCACGAAGGCATCGATGAAACGGGCCTGCTGCAGGTCGATGCCGGTCGGCAGGAACGGGTTGATATCCAGGCAGCGCACTTCTACGTACTGCACGCCGCGGGACATCAGGGCCTGGATTGGCCGCTCGCCCGAGTAGGTCACGCGCTTGGGGCGAATGGTGGAGTAGTACTCGTTTTCAATCTGCAACACGTTGGTGTTGAGCTGAATCCATTCGCCGTCCTTGTGCGTGCCGATCTCGACGTACGGCGCATAAGGGGTGGCTACCGCCTTGCGCAGGCTGTCGGTGTAGCTGATCAGGTCGTTGTAGCACGGCGTCAGGTCGGCCTGGGCGTTGCTCTGATAACCCAGGTCGCTCATGCGCAGGCTGGTGGCGTAGGGCAGATACAGGGTATCGGCGTCGAACTGTTCCAGCTGATGCGCACGACCACGCAGGAAACCGGCATCCAGGGCAGGCGATGCACCGAACAGGTACATCAGCAGCCAGCTGTAGCGGCGGAAGTTGCGGATCAGCGCGATGTAGGAATGGGACTGGTAATCCCGGGCATCGCCGTCAAAGCTCTCGGTCTGCTTGAGCAGCGGCCAGATGGCCTCAGGCAGGGAGAAGTTGTAGTGAATCCCGGCGATGCATTGCATGGTTTTGCCGTAACGCAGAGCCAGGCCCTTGCGGTACACGTACTTGAGCTTGCCGATATTCGAAGTGCCGTAATAGGCAATCGGAATGTCTTCCTCGGCGGGCAGCGGGCAAGGCATGGACGGGCTCCAGAGGAACTCGTTGCCCAGCTTGCTATAGGCAAAGCGGTGAATCTTGTCGAGGCTGTCCAGGGTCTCTGCCGGGCTGGCCAGGGCCGGGGTGATGAACTCCAGCAACGATTCGGAGTAGTCCGTGGTAATCAGGCCGTTGGTCAGCGCCGAGCCCAGGGCTTCCGGGTGCGGGGTCTGGGCCAGACGGGCTTCGGCGGTCACGCGCAGGCACTCACGCTCGATACCGTGCAGGCACTGTTCCAGCAGGGATAGGTTTGCGCGCTCGCCAAGCAGAGCCAGACGGCGGTTGAGAAGTTCGCTCAAGATGGATTCCTTCACGCATCATTCGCCCCGATATGGGGGTGGAAAAGACGATCTACAAGGGTGAAGAAAGAAACTGGCGTTGTCGCCTGGTCTGGGTCAGAAACGCCGGGTCCGATCACGGGGTCTAATCGCAGCGTCGAGAAGGTTTCGGCACTGCTTTCGTAGTGCCGAAATTACTCCAAATCAAACCGACACGGCTATAGCACTGCGAACGTGCCTTGCGCTTTAGCGACCAGTTTGTCGCCCTGCACGACTTCTGCCTCGACCACCAATGTGCGCCGCCCGGCATGCAGGACGCGGGAAATGCACAGCACTTCGCCCTCGCCTACCGAGCGTACATAGTTGATCTTGCACTCGACCGTGACGCTGCGCTGATCAAAGCCATGGGCGCAGGAGCAGGCCAGGCCCATGGTGATGTCGACCAGGCTGAAGATCGCCCCGCCATGCATCACATTGCCGCGATTGCGCAGGTGCGGTTCCAGCGCCAGGGCGACCGTGGCTACGCCGCTCTCGTCCAGGCTGCGCACTTCGCAGCCGAGGGTGCGGAAGTAAGCGCTGTGGGTCAGATCTTCAGGGATTTCCATTAGCGTTTCTTCAGCTGTTTGGCGTTGGCGAACAACGAAGCCATGGCGTTGTTGGCCGGGGCAGCGGCCTGGGTTTCCTTGCGCGGGGCAGGGCTGGACGACTGACGCGGGGTCGAGCCGGGACGCGCACCACGGGCGCCGTCGATCTTCTCGCCGGGCGTATCGCTCATGCGCATCGACAGGCCGACGCGTTTGCGCGGGATGTCGACTTCCATCACCTTGACCTTGACTACGTCACCGGCTTTCACAGCTTCGCGCGGGTCTTTGATGAACTTCTCGGACAGCGCCGAGATGTGCACCAGACCGTCCTGATGGACGCCAATGTCGACGAACGCGCCGAAGTTGGTAACGTTCGTGACGACACCTTCGAGGATCATGCCCAGTTGCAGGTCCTTGAGGTCTTCCACGCCCTCCTGGAATTCGGCGGTCTTGAACTCGGGGCGCGGATCGCGGCCGGGCTTTTCCAGCTCTTGCAGGATGTCGGTGACGGTCGGCAGGCCGAAGGTTTCGTCGGTGAATTTCTTCGGATCCAGGCGCTTGAGGAAGCTGGCATCGCCGATCAGCGAGCGGATATCGCGGTCTGTCTCGGCGGCAATGCGCTGTACCAGCGGGTAGGCTTCCGGGTGCACGGCCGAGGAGTCCAGCGGATTGTCGCCGTTCATGACGCGCAGGAAGCCGGCGGCCTGTTCGAAGGTCTTCTCGCCCAGACGGCTGACTTTCTTCAGTGCCGCGCGGGTTTTGAAGGCACCGTTTTCATCACGATGCGACACGATGTTCTGTGCCAGAGTGCTGTTGAGGCCGGAAATCCGCGCCAGCAGTGCCACCGAGGCGGTGTTGACGTCGACGCCGACGGCGTTCACGCAGTCTTCCACCACCGCATCCAGACCACGGGCCAGTTTCAGCTGCGACACGTCGTGCTGGTACTGGCCGACGCCGATGGATTTCGGGTCGATCTTCACCAGTTCGGCCAGCGGATCCTGCAGACGGCGGGCAATGGACACCGCGCCACGGATCGACACGTCCAGATCCGGGAACTCCTTGGCGGCCAGCTCGGAAGCGGAATACACCGAGGCACCGGCTTCGGAGACCATGACCTTGGTCATTTTCAGGCCTGGATATTTTTTGATCAGGTCGGCGGCCAGTTTGTCCGTCTCGCGGCTGG
The DNA here is from genome assembly GCF_047303955.1 of Pseudomonas sp. Pseusp88. Taxonomy (NCBI): domain Bacteria; kingdom Pseudomonadati; phylum Pseudomonadota; class Gammaproteobacteria; order Pseudomonadales; family Pseudomonadaceae; genus Pseudomonas; species Pseudomonas sp. Pseusp88. Next base: position 138,681 of record NZ_JBGLYM010000009.1, read on the forward strand.
CGGTACCGTTACCAATGGCGATCAGGTCCACCGAATGCTTGGCGCACAGGGCGGCAAGCACGGCGATGGTCTGGTCCCACTGGTTCTTCGGCACGTGGGGGTAGACCGTGGCGTAATCCAGCAGTTTGCCGGTGGAGTCGACCACGGCGACCTTGCAACCGGTGCGCAGGCCCGGGTCAAGGCCCAGAGTGGCGCGTGGGCCAGCCGGGGCGGCCAGCAGCAGGTCATGCAGGTTGTGGGCGAACACATTGATCGCTTCAGTTTCCGCGGCATCGCGCAGTTCACCCAGCAGATCGGTTTCCAGGTGGCTGTACAGCTTGACCTTCCAGGTCCAGCGCACCACTTCGCCCAGCCATTTGTCTGCCGGGCGGTTCTGGTTCTGCAGGCCGAAACGTTCGCTGATCATCATTTCGCACGGGTGCAGGGTGCCCGGCAGTTCTTCGCCGACTTTCAGCGATGAACTGAGGATGCCTTCGTTGCGGCCACGGAAAATCGCCAGGGCGCGGTGCGACGGCATGCTTTTCAGCGGTTCGTCGTGTTCGAAGTAGTCGCGGAACTTGGCGCCTTCCTCTTCCTTGCCCGGTACTACGCGGGCGCTGATCACGGCTTCGTGCTTGAGGAAGCTGCGCAACTTGTCGAGCAGGCTGGCGTCTTCGGCGAAGCGCTCCATGAGGATGTACTTGGCGCCTTCCAGGGCGGCCTTGGTGTCGGCGACGCCTTTGTCGGCATCGACGAAACGCGCGGCTTCATTCTCTGGATTGAGGCTCGGGTCATTGAACAGGCCGTCGGCCAGTTCGCCAAGGCCGGCTTCCAGGGCGATCTGGCCCTTGGTACGGCGCTTCTGCTTGTACGGCAGGTAAAGGTCTTCCAGGCGGGTCTTGGTGTCGGCCAGATTGATGTCGCGGGCCAGTTCCGGGGTCAGCTTGCCTTGCTCTTCGATGCTGGCCAGGATGCTGGCGCGGCGCTCGTCGAGTTCACGCAGATAGCGCAGGCGTTCTTCCAGATGACGCAGCTGCGTGTCATCCAGGCTGCCGGTGACTTCCTTCCGGTAACGGGAAATGAAGGGTACGGTGGAGCCTTCATCCAGTAGAGCTACGGCCGCTGCGACCTGTTGTGGGCGTACGCCGAGTTCTTCGGCGATGCGGCTGTTGATGCTGTCCATAAAAGACCACCTGGCGACGATGTGAGCAAAAAATCCGGGATGCTAGCGAACGGCTATCTTCTAGCGTTGCCTGACTTTCGAGGCGGCGCATTATACCCAGCGAAGCCGGATTAGGGGATTCACCGATGTAACAGCCCCCATTCATGCAGTGAAAAGGCCGCCAATGGCGGCTACCGTAAAATCTGCTAACAATGCACAGGGTGCGCTTCACATTAGCTACGCCATAATGCGCGCCGAGATTAGAGGAGCATCCAATGAGCAGCACTGCACAAATTGCTGAAGGTGAAAAAATCCTGATCGTCGATGACGATCCGGGCTTGAGCAGCCTGTTAGAGCGTTTCTTCACCAGCAAGGGCTATCGTGCCCGGGCGGTGGCCAACGTTGAGCAAATGGACCGGCTGTTGTCCCGTGAGGTCTTCAACCTGGTGGTGCTGGATCTGATGCTGCCCGGCGAAGACGGCCTGTCCGCCTGTCGCCGCCTGCGCGCCGCGAACAACCAGGTGCCGATCATCATGCTGACCGCCAAGGGCGACGAGCTGAGCCGCATCAAGGGCCTGGAGCTGGGCGCCGACGACTATCTGGCCAAGCCGTTCAACCCCGATGAGCTGATGGCTCGGGTCAAGGCCGTACTGCGTCGTCAGTCGGCGCCGGTTCCAGGCGCCCCGGCCAGCGAAGATGAGTCGGTGTCCTTCGGCGACTACGAGCTATCCCTGGCGACCCGGGAACTCAAGCGCGGCGAAGAAGTGCATATGCTCACCACCGGTGAATTTGCCGTACTCAAGGCGCTGGTCATGCACGCCCGCGAGCCGCTCACCCGGGACAAGCTGATGAATCTGGCCCGCGGCCGCGAATGGGATGCTCTGGAGCGCTCCATCGACGTGCAGATTTCCCGTCTGCGCCGCCTGATCGAGCCTGATCCGTCCAAGCCGCGTTACATTCAGACCGTCTGGGGTGTGGGTTATGTATTTGTGCCGGATGGCGCCGGTACCAAGTAATCAGGTGCATTCAGGCGTTCAGAGCGCTGTCCTTGCCCAACACGTCGGTAACCCTTTGCGGGGTTATCGACGTTCGTGTATGTGCGATATGCGCATTTTTTCGCCGCTCCTGTTCAACTGAAAAGCCCTTCTATGAAGACCCCGCTCTGGTTTCCGCAAAGCTTTTTCTCCCGCACGCTCTGGCTGGTGCTGATCGTCGTGCTGTTTTCCAAGGCACTGACCTTCGTCTATCTGCTGATGAACGAAGACGTGCTGGTCGACCGCCAGTACAGCCACGGCGTGGCCTTGACCCTGCGCGCCTACTGGGCGGCCGACGAGCATGCCCGCGAGGCCATTGCCGAAGCGGCGGGTCTGATCCGGGTCGTGGGTGGCGGTGTGCCTGAGGGCGAGCAGCACTGGCCCTACAGCGAGATCTATCAACGGCAGATGCAGGCAGAACTGGGTGAAGACACTGAAGTACGCCTGCGCGTGCATGCGCCTCCTGCGTTGTGGGTGCGGGCGCCGAGTCTGGGTGAGGGCTGGCTGAAGGTGCCGCTGTATCCGCATCCGCTGCGTGGGCAGAAGATCTGGAGTGTGCTGGGCTGGTTCCTCGCCATTGGTTTCCTGTCGACCGCCAGCGCCTGGATTTTCGTGCGCCAGCTTAATCAGCCCCTCAAGCGCCTGGTATTTGCGGCCCGCCAGCTGGGTCAGGGACGCAGCGTGCGCTTGCCGGTCAGTGATACGCCCAGCGAAATGACCGAGGTCTACCGCGCCTTCAACCAGATGGCCGAGGACGTCGAGCAGGCCGGTCAGGAGCGCGAGCTGATGCTGGCGGGGGTGTCCCACGACTTGCGTACGCCATTGACCCGCCTGCGGTTGTCGCTGGAGCTGATGGTCGACGACAACGAACTGACCCAGGGCATGGTCCGGGATATCGAAGACATGGACGCGATTCTCGACCAGTTCCTGGCGTTTATCCGTGATGGCCGTGACGAGCAGATCGAAGAGGTCGACCTGGGTGATCTTGTGCGGGAAGTCGTAGCGCCATTCAACACTGCGGAAGAACAGATTCGCCTGTGCCTGGAGCCCATCCCGCCGTTCCCGCTGCGGCGAGTCTCGATGAAGCGGCTGCTGACCAACCTGATCGGCAACGCCATGCACCATGGTGGCACCGGTATCGAGGTAGCGGCTTATGTTTCCGGCGACAGCAGCGCGCCCTATGTTGTGTTGAGCGTACTGGACCGCGGCGCCGGCATTGATCCTTCGGAGCTGGACGTGATCTTCAATCCTTTCATTCGCGGCGATCGCGCCCGCAGCGGCAAGGGCACCGGGCTGGGCCTGGCCATCGTCAAGCGTATTGCTTCGATGCATGGCGGGATTGTCGAGCTGCGTAACCGCTCGGGCGGCGGCCTGGAAGCGCGGGTGCGGTTGCCGTTGGGGTTGATGCTGCCCAGGGATGCGGTCTGAAAAGCAGCTTCGAGCTTCGAGCCGCAAGCTAGAAGCTGTGCCGCACACCTGCTTTTAGCTCGAAGCTTGCAGCTTATAGCTCGCAGCTGCTCTTAGCCCTTCCCCCGCGTCCGAGTCATATGCGGCCCGCTGTTCTTCTCCAGATACTCGATGATCATCCCGGCCACGTCCTTGTTGGTCGTGGTCTCGATGCCTTCCAGGCCCGGCGAGGAGTTGACTTCCATCACCAGCGGCCCGTGGTTGGAGCGCAGTATATCCACGCCGGCCACGCTGAGGCCCATGACCTTGGCGGCGCGAATGGCGGTCATGCGTTCTTCCGGGGTGATCTTGATCAGGCTGGCGCTGCCGCCGCGGTGCAGGTTGGAGCGGAACTCCCCCGGTTTGGCCTGGCGCTTCATCGAGGCGATCACTTTGTCGCCGACCACGAAGCAGCGAATATCGGCGCCGCCGGCTTCCTTGATGTACTCCTGGACCATGATGTCCTGCTTGAGGCCCATGAATGCCTCGATCACCGACTCGGCCGCCGTGGCCGTTTCGCACAGCACCACGCCGATGCCCTGGGTACCTTCCAGCACCTTGATCACCAACGGCGCACCATTGACCATCTGGATCAGGTCGGGGATGTCGTCCGGGGAGTGGGCAAAGCCGGTGACCGGCAGGCCGACGCCGCGCCGTGACAGCAGTTGCAGTGAGCGCAGCTTGTCCCGGGAACGGGCAATGGCCACCGACTCATTGAGCGGAAACACGCCCATCATTTCGAACTGGCGCAACACCGCGCAGCCATAGAATGTCACCGATGCGCCGATGCGCGGAATGACCGCGTCGAAGCCTTCCAGCGGTTTGCCGCGATAGTGGATCTGCGGCTTGTGGCTGGCGATGTTCATGTAGGCGCGCAGGGTGTCGATCACCACCACCTCATGGCCACGTTCAATACCAGCTTCGACCAGACGACGGGTTGAATACAGACGCGGGTTACGCGAAAGCACAGCGATCTTCATGCAGCACCTGTGGCAGAGGTAGTAGAGGCCGGGAATGCCGGCTTGTCCTGAACATATGTAATGCCCGGATTGACGACCAGTTGGCCGTCGATCAAGGCGTTTGAACCCAGCAGCAGGCGATAACGCATGGCCTTGCGACAGGCCAGCGTGAATTCCACGGGCCAGACCCGGTCGCCCATGGCGAGAGCGGTGCGGATGACATAACGCACCTGGGAATGGCCGTTGGAGCTTTTTATGGTTTTCATGGCCACCAACTGGGCTTCGCAGCGCCGGTGGCGCAGCTGGACCAGGGTGCCCAGATGGGCGTTGAATCGGACCCACTTCTGGCCGTCGCGTTCAAAGGGTTCGATTTCCGTGGCGTGCAGGCTGGACGTGCTGGCCCCGGTGTCGATTTTTGCGCGCAGGCCGGCGACCCCAAGGTCGGGCAGCGCCACCCACTCGCGCAGGCCGATAACTGTCAGATGATCGAATGTTTTCAAGGCGATTCCGTACTTATCACGCTGTCTGCCAGACGCCAGGGTCGACCTGGGCCAATGCTTTGAATGCAGGTTTGGCGAACCAGTAGCCTTGCATCAGAAAAATCCCGCAATCGGCGAGAAAGTCGCGTTCCTCAGCCTGTTCGATACCTTCGGCGATGACTGTAACCCCCAAGTCCATACACATTGTGACAACCCCGCGAACGATCGCCTGGCGAGCCCGATCGAGATGAATATTGCGGATCAGGCCCATATCCAGTTTCAGCAGGTCGGGCTGAAAATCAGCAAGCAGCGCCAGTCCTGAATAGCCGGCACCGAAATCGTCAATGGCGGTCTTGAAACCGAATTCGCGATATTCACGCAGAATGTGTGTCAGATGGCGATAGTTATCTATGTGTTCGCTTTCCAGGGTTTCGAAAATCAGCCTGTCCAGCGGAAAGTTATGCTCACGTGCTGCTTCCAGAGTGCTGCGGATGCACAGCTCGGGACGATAGACCGCGTTGGGCATGAAATTGATCGACAGATACGAACTCATCCCCAGATGCGCCGCGCCCTTGATGGCTTTGGTGCGGCACTGCTGGTCGAAGCGGTAGCGGTTGCTGTCGTTGACCTGTGCCAGCACTGAAGCCGCGCCTTCGCCATTGACACCGCGTACCAGTGCTTCATGGGCGAAGATCGATCGGTCGCGCAGGTCGATGATGGGTTGATAGGCGAAATCGAACTGAAAGCCGAGCGGGACGTTTTGGCTGCAGCCCTCGCAGCTGGCGGAGGGCGAGATCAATGATTCGGGGAATTCAGTCACGTTGCACTCCATGAGCAGGGGGCCGGATCCAATCATTGCAGTCTAATCGCGAAGATCGATTACTGCGTGTCCAATGTCACGTAGTACAGTTCGCTTAACCCGGCACGAGTAATCCATATGGCACAAAAAACAGAAGATGACGACAAGGTTCGTCTGGATAAATGGCTGTGGGCTGCGCGGTTTTACAAGACCCGGGCGCTGGCCAAGGCCGCTATTGAGAGCGGCAAGGTGCATTGTCGCGGCGAGCGTTGCAAGCCGGGCAAGGAGCCGCACATCGGCGACGAGTTGCAGATACGTACAGGATTCGATGAACGCACGGTGGTGGTTCAGGCGCTATCAATCGTTCGTCGTGGCGCCCCGCAAGCGCAAGCGCTGTACAGCGAGACAGCGGACAGCGTCGCCCGTCGGGAGAACGCCGCAGCCCAGCGCAAGGCAGGCAATCTGGGCGTTACTACCGACGGCAAGCCGACCAAGAAACAGCGTCGGCAGCTATTGCAGTTTCACAGCGACTAACGTCCGCTGACCACGCTCATGCGATTGAGCAGCGGCAGGCGTTCCAGCAGCTTGAAGATCGGCGCGGTCGCCTTCAGCCACAGGTTGGTCGCCACAGCCGCGAACGGTGTGTAGTAACCCCAGCCCAGGGCCAGCAGGGCGATCATTACGCCACCGATGTAATCGTCTTGGCCCCAATGGGCGCCAGCGACCAGGCGCGGCATCATGAACAGCAGGCACAGGGCCCAGATCACCAGGCGCTGGACGAAAGTGCGGCTGAATACGGTCATGAAGAAGGCCCAGATCAACAGCACCGAGGCGTGGTCGCCGGGGAAGCTCTGGCCGGAACTGTCCTTCAATGCCCAGCGTTTTTCCAGGTGCGGGAAGATATCGCTGAGGCGAATGGCGTCCTTGAGCACCAGGGACGGGCTGTCGTGTTGCAGCGGGGTGCCGTCGATCAGCTTGGAAAACAGTGTGCGGATGATGAGCAGCAGAATCAGGATCGAGACGAAGCCAAAGATCGCTGAACGCACCTGAACCGCCTTGAACACCCAGTTTCCCTTGATAAGCAACATCAACAGAATCAGGCCGACGATAGCGTCGAAAGGCCGCATACTGGCAACAGTCCAGACGTTCAACCACATGGCATTTTGCTCCAGTGGTCGGTTGAGCAGATGGAACAGCCACTCATCGAATTGAGTGAGCAAAGTGTGCCCCATGGGCCAGGCCCAGATCGCCAACAGGGCGAAAGCGATCAAATTGCACAACACAAGCTGGCGTAGGTTCCACCTGGCTTGGAAGAGTGCCGGATACTCCATAAACTGCCCCTTAATCCGCACCGTATGGGTGCCAAACGGCGATTTATAGTCGCTTGAACACATTTTGTCATTATTCAGATGCCCTCTCTTATGCATGATTTCCCTGATATCGATTTCTCCCAGCGTTTTATCTTCGACGACAGCGACACCCGTGGCGAGCTGGTGGCTCTGGAGCGCAGTTACGCCGAAGTGCTGGCCAAGCACCCCTACCCCGAGCCGGTCGCGCAATTGCTGGGTGAGCTGATGGCCGCCGCCGCGCTGCTGGTCGGCACCCTCAAGTTCGATGGCTTGCTGATTTTGCAGGCGCGCTCCAGTGGCGCCGTGCCTTTGCTGATGGTCGAGTGCTCCAGTGAGCGCGAGCTGCGCGGCATCGCCCGTTACGACGAATCGCTGATCACGCCGGGCGCCGGTCTGCAGGACCTGATGCCCGACGGTTCGCTGGCCCTGACCGTCGACCCGCGGCAGGGCAAGCGCTACCAGGGGATCGTCGCCCTGGACGGCGTGGACCTGGCGGGCAGCCTGTCCAGTTACTTCGTCATGTCCGAGCAACTGGGCACGCGCTTCTGGCTCAAGGCCGATGGCAAGCGCGCTCGTGGCCTGCTGCTGCAACAACTGCCTGTGGCGCGCATTCCCGACCAGGACGAACGCGCCGCCAGCTGGGAGCACGTGCTGACCCTGGCCGATACCCTCAGCGCCGAAGAAATGCTCAGTCTGGACAACGAAACCATCCTCCATCGTCTATACCACCAGGAAACGGTGCGCCTGTTCGATGTGCAACCGCTGCAGTTCCGTTGCAGCTGTTCGCGCGAGCGTTCGGCCAATGCGCTGGTAAGTCTCGGTCTGGACGACGCCCTGCAGTTGGTGGAGGAGCACAATGGTTCGGTAGAGATCGACTGCCAGTTCTGCAACCAGCGTTATCTGTTCGATGCCGCTGATATCGCTCAGCTGTTCGCAGGCGGCGGCGTCGACTCCCCTTCCGACACGCGCCATTGATAACACCTTGATTGCGCTCATAACGGCCCTTGGAAAGCCTTGGGCCTGTTCTGACAGGAGGGTCCTACCTTTTTCAGGCAGTTCTGGCATAATCCGGCCCACTTTTAAGCTGTAGTAGTGGTTGTTTTTTTACTACAAAAACGTTCGGAACACTCGGCCACTGGCCGACGGGGACCCTCATGACGCAAGCAAACAACACCGTGTACACCGATCTGAGCATCGACGAGCTGGTTAAAGAAGCTCTGCAGCGCGAAGAAGGTGAACTGTCTGATACCGGCGCACTGGTTGTGAAAACGGGTCATCGTACTGGCCGTTCGCCAGTCGATCGTTTCATTGTTGAAGAGCCAAGCACTCAGGACGCTATCGCCTGGGGCCCGATCAACCGCAAGTTCCCGGCCGACAAGTTCGATGCCCTGTGGGACCGCGTTGCTGCCTATCTGGGCGAGCGCGAGCGTTTCGTTTCCCACGTTCATGTAGGCTCCGACCCGGCGCACTACCTGCCGGTCAAGATGACCACCGAGACTGCCTGGCACAACCTGTTCGGTCGTTGCCTGTTCATCAATCCTGAACAGTACAACCCGGCGGGCAAGGACGAGTGGCAGATCCAGAACGCCCCATGGTTCGTCTGTGAACCTGAGCGTGACGGCACCAACTCCGACGGCACCGTGATCATCAATTTCGCGGCCAGGAAAGTGCTGATCGCCGGCATGCGTTACGCCGGTGAAATGAAGAAAGCCCTGTTCTCGGTACAGAACTTCCTGCTGCCAGCGGTCGATGTTCTGCCGATGCACTGCGCCGCCAACATGGGCGAAGAAGGCGATGTAACGCTGTTCTTCGGTCTGTCCGGTACTGGCAAGACCACCCTGTCGGCCGACGAAAGCCGTTACCTGATCGGTGACGACGAGCACGGCTGGGGCGTTGGCGTGGTGTTCAACATCGAAGGCGGTTGCTACGCCAAGTGCATCGACCTGTCCGAGAAGAACGAGCCAGTCATCTGGAAAGCCATTCAGCACGGCGCGGTCCTGGAGAACGTGGTCCTGGACCCGGTCACCAAGAAAGCCGACTACGCCGATGACAGCCTGACCCAGAACAGCCGCGCCGCTTACCCGCGCGAACTGATCGAAAAACGCGCGCCGAAAAACCTCGGTGGCGAGCCGAACGCCGTGATCTTCCTGACCTGTGACCTGACCGGCGTACTGCCGCCAGTGTCGATCCTCAGCGAAGAGCAGGCTGCGTACCACTTCCTGTCGGGCTACACCGCGCTGGTTGGCTCTACTGAAATGGGTTCGGGTGCCGGCATCAAGTCGACCTTCTCCACCTGCTTCGGCGCGCCATTCTTCCCGCGTCCGGCTGGCGAATACGCTGAGCTGCTGATCAAGCGCATCCGCGGCTTCGGCTCCAAGGTCTACCTGGTCAACACCGGTTGGACCGGCGGTGGCTACGGCGTCGGCAAGCGTTTCAACATCCCGACCACTCGTGGCGTGATTGCAGCGATCCAGAGCGGCGCGTTGATCGGTGTTGAAACCGAACACCTGGACACCATCAACCTGGACGTACCAAAACTGGTTCCAGGCGTAGAAACCGGTCTGCTGAACCCGCGCAACACCTGGGCAGACAAGGCGGCCTACGACGAGGCGGCCAAGGCGCTGGCCGGCCTGTTCATCGAGAACTTCAAGAAGTTCGACGTGAGCGACGCCATCAAGGCAGCCGGTCCGAAGCTGTAATCGAGACTGGCTGAATGAAAGAACCGCCCTTCGGGGCGGTTTTTTTTGTCCTGGTCTGTACCGAACCGGACCCTGTGGGAGCGGATGAATCCCACACTAACAATGCTAAATATGCAAAACGTTGTAAGAAAACAACATTTCGTAAAATCGCCCTTTTTGCCGATTCCCGAAGCGCATCACTAAAACCGCGAAGCCCCGGCTTTTTTCGGCTTTTTCTCGGTGATTTGAAAAAATTTTCAGCGATTTAGCCTATTGGATTAAAGCTGCTCGCCGCGCTGCAAAATCGTTCCTGAGCGGCTTTGCTGCCAGCGCCCCCGCTCTGGTCCCAACGCTTGCCCCAGCTCTGGCACTGATCGCGGAAGTACACTTTCGCACCCTTGCGGCATTCGCGGAATTCCACCGAGCCGCGCCGGTAATTGCCACAGACACTGCTGTCATCGATTCGATTGGCCTCTACCAGCCATTGGGCAAAGTATGTGCGCTTGCCGTCCCATTGCCAGATGGTCGCCTGTTCAACGCTGGCGAGCTCCGCCCGATTTTCATGGGTGACCGGGCGGTCGGCTTTGAAGCCCGCCATATATTGCGCCGATACCATGCCTTGCCCGTTGGTCTGGGCCATTACCCGGGGATACTGGCCGTAGTGACAGGTCGCGACGGCCTCGTCGATGAGGTTGCCGGGCTTGATGCAATCGCTCAGGGGACGTGTCGCCGGGGCGTGAGTAGTGGTGTAGATCGGCGGAACGGGGTCGGCCGCGAGAGGGCGTCGGGTCTGGAGAGTCTCGGTGTCGGGTTGCACCATTGGGGCAATGTCCCTGAGGGCAAAAAACACCGCAGCCACATACAGCGATAGCAGCAGGCTGGCGCAACAGACTGCACGGGTGATAGCGGAGCGACGTGGCCGGTTGCGCTGTAGCCTGTCCTCGTCGTCCGCGCTTATGGATTCGAAGCTACCAGGTTCTCCCTGGTCTCGCGCATTCCTTGCCCTCATTGCTCATCCTTGATGCGAAGCGTTGTCATCGAGGAAGGTTAAGGCCAATAAAAGCTCAAGGCCAGTATTAATGGCCCTATTCATCGATACTTTTTCAAAGCAACTAATGACTCAATCGAACAGGGGCGCTCGTATGAGTGATATTCCCTCATTGGCATTGATCAACCCTAAGGCTCGTAGCTTCCCATGGCCTCGCAATAACGCTGTTCCATCCTCTTGCTCGCATCGTCATGGTCGCGTCTGAAGCGTATGCCCCAGTCATTGCAGGCTTCCTTGAAAAATACCTTCGCGGCCTTGCGGCACTCACGGCGTTCGACGGATTCGGCGGGGAAGTTGGCGCAGACGCTTGCGCCATCGACATGGTTATCAATGCTGCGCCATTTTGCTTCGTAGCGATTGCGGCCATCCCATTCGCGTATGGCGATGGTCGAATATTCGGCCGGGGAAGTTGAGCGTACGGGTTTGCTGCGGGCCTTTTCCGCTTTCAATTCAGCCATGTAGCTGGAAGAAACCATACCCTGAGCTACCGGTTTACGTTCTGGACGCGGTAATTGACCAAACCGGCAATTCAGCACGTTTTCATCGATGACGTTGCCATCTTTAAGGCAGTTGTCCAAGGGTTGCACTTCGACAGGCTGCGGGTGGCGGACAACATTGGGGCCTTCGTAGGACTCCAATTGAATAGGGTTTGCAGCAGAGGGTTGCGGCGCTTTCAGAGGTGCAACCGCTGCAGCAACGGGCGCGACTGGCGTGAGTTCGGGTTCTGATGGGGTATCTGTAACAGGTGCGGCGACAACCTGCCCGACAACCGGCGTTGGTGCGGGGCGGCGAGGCAATAGTTGAGCGACCAGCAGGGCGCTGACGATCACGATCCCCAGGATAATGGCATAGAGTTCATAAGGTGGGCGTTTGCGCGCTGCGCCAGGCTTGCGTTTGCTGGCAGGGCTGCCCAGCACTACGTCGAATTGATCCGGGGTCAGTCGCTGGATGCGAATGATGCCGTCGTCGTCGGCTTGCTGTTTCTGGGAATCCATTCCGTTTCACTGGTCTCTATGAGCATGACAGTATTGCGTGCGGCGAAGGGTAAACCGCCTTTGTAGCCCTTTGCTAGTATTGCGTGTCGATCCCGAAACAAATATCGCCCTTCTTATGATCAAGAGCCCTGCCCATGCCCGACCAGACCCCGCGCCGCAGTGACTATCGACACTTCCAGCCCATCACCACGCGCTGGCATGACAACGATATCTACGGCCATGTAAATAACGTCACCTACTACAGTTTTTTCGACAGCACGGTGAACACCTACCTGATCGAACGTGGCGGCCTGGACATTCATGACGGCGCCGTGGTGGGCTTTGTCGTCAGTTCTTCGTGTGATTATTTCGCGTCGATTGCCTATCCGGAGCGGATCGAGGTTGGTCTGCGAGTGGGCAAATTGGGCAGCAGCTCGGTGCAGTACGAGTTGGCCGTCTTTAAGGTCGGCGAGGAGCAAGCCTGCGCCGCCGGGCGTTTCGTGCATGTCTTTGTTGACCGTGCCTCGAATCGCCCGGTGGCTATTCCCGAAGGATTGCGTCTGGCCATGCAGGCGCTGTTGGTCTAAGCCCGGATGCTCAGGCCTTAGCGATGGCGGCGGTCATGGCCGCGGGCGTGACCGCGACGGCCATGGTAGTCGCGGTGGTCATCGCGGCCGCGGTAGCGACGGTCATTACGGCCATCATCGCGGCTTTCATTACCCATGTAGTTGCCCAGAGCGCCACCGGCACCGCCGCCAGCCGCGGCGCCGATCAGGCTGCCGGTGTTACCGCCGACACTGCGTCCGATCACGTTACCGCCGGCAGCGCCCAGGCCACCGCCAATGGCGGCTTCGGTGCGGTTGCGCCGGTCAGCACCCACCGCGCCGCCCGCTGCGCCGCCCAGGCCTGCACCAATGGCGGAGCCGGTACTGCCGCCCAGCTGCTGACCGACGACCGAACCGAGTACCCCACCCAATGCTCCCCCCACTCCTGCCTCCGTAGTTCCGCCGGCCGAGGCGAAACCACTGGCCAAAGTAAGAGACAACAACAGAATCGAGGAATACTTCATGGAGTGAATCTCATAGGGATGACGGCGCGATCCTGAGGCGCAACTAACAACCACTCAAGTCAATTCCGACGAGTAACACGACTGTTACACAAATAACTAACTTGTTGTTTTTGCTGTGAAACTTAGTTGCTTTTAAGTGGTCATAAGCTACTTACGCAAAAGGCCCGTTTCACAGGAAACGGGCCTTTTTGTTTTTACTGTGCAATGTGGGAGCGAATTCATTCGCGAATACGGTATTCCAGACCCTACAAATTTATCAGTTGTCCCAGTCTATTCGCGAATGAATTCGCTCCCACAAAGCCCGCAGGGTTCGGCGCCCGGCATTGTCAGGCCTTTAGATAATCCGCGCCGTCTCGCTTGCCCGCTCCAGTTTGATCGCCACGAACTTCGAGGTCGGTGTGCTGCTGCCCGCGCCGACGCTTTCCAGCGGTACCAGTGGGTTCACTTCCGGGTAGTAGGCCGCAGCCTGGCCGGCCGGAATGTCGAATGGCAGCAGGGTAAAGCCTTTGACCCGGCGTACGTGATCGTCGCCCCAGATCGAACTGATATCGACCTTCTGCCCCGGTTGGAAGCCCAGGCGCACAATGTCTGCCTCGTTGACGAACAGCACATCCCGCTGGCCCTTGACCCCGCGATAGCGGTCGTCCAGGCCATAAATAGTGGTGTTGTACTGATCGTGTGAGCGCATGGATTGCATGATCAGGTCGGGAATCTGCCCGGTGGAACGGACGCTCTCGTGGATCAGGTCCAGCGGCAGCGCATTGGCCTTGAAGTTGGCCCGGCTACTGGCCGTATTCCAGCGCCGCTCGCCCGCAGCATTGCCCAGGTAGAAACCGCCCGGATTCTTGACCCGCTCGTTGAAGTCCTTGAAGCCGGGGATGGTGTCGGCGATCAGGTCGCGGATGCGGCTGTAGTCTTCCACCAGCCACAGCCAGTCCACCGGCTGCTTGCCCAGGGTTGCGTTGGCGATACCGGCGAGAATGGCTGGTTCCGAACGCATCTGGGTCGACTGTGGTTTCAGCTGGCCATTGGAGGCATGGACCATGCTGAACGAGTCTTCCACGGTCACGGCTTGCGGGCCGTTTGCCTGAATATCAATGTCGGTGCGGCCGAAGCACGGCAGGATCAGCGCGTCTTTACCGTGGGTCAGGTGACTGCGGTTGAGTTTGGTGCTGATCTGTACGGTCAGGTCACAGTTGCGCAGGGCCGCGACGGTGCGAGCGCTGTCCGGAGTTGCCTGGGAGAAGTTGCCGCCCAGGCCGATAAATACCTTGGCGCGACCTTCGGCCATGGCATGGATCGCCTCGACCACGTTATGGCCGTTTTCACGGGGTACCTTGAACTGGAAGCGCTTTTCCAGGGCATCAAGGAAGAACACCGGTGGGCGCTCGTTGATGCCCATGGTGCGGTCGCCCTGCACGTTACTGTGGCCGCGCACCGGGCACAGGCCTGCGCCCGGACGGCCGATGTTGCCGCGCAGCAGCATCAGGTTGGTGATTTCCTGAATGGTCGGCACCGAGTGGCGATGCTGGGTAATCCCCATCGCCCAGCACATGATCACGTTCTTGCCCTTGAGGTACATCCGCGCCGACAGCTCGATATCCTGCAGGGATAGGCCGGATTGCTCGACGATGGATTCCCACGAGGTGTCGTCGATGGCGGCCAGGTAGTCCAGCACGCCGTGAGTGTGCTCGTTAAGGAAAGCGTGGTCGAACACCGACGGCTGGTTGGCCTGCTGGGCTTCGCGTTCCCATTGCAGCAGGAACTTGGCCATGCCGCGCAGCAGGGCCATATCGCCGCCCAGAGCCGGACGGAAGTAAGCCGTGTTGGTCGGCTCCGAACCGTTGGTGAGCATTTCCAGCGGATGCTGTGGATGCTGGAAACGTTCCAGGCCGCGCTCTTTCAGCGGGTTGACGCAGACCACCTGGGCGCCACGCTTCACCGCTTCGCGCAGGGGTTCGAGCATGCGTGGGTGGTTGGTGCCAGGGTTCTGGCCGAGGACGAAAATCGCATCAGCATGTTCGAAGTCGTCGAAGGTCACGGTGCCTTTGCCGACGCCGACGCTCTGGGACAGGCCGACGCCGCTGGCTTCGTGGCACATGTTCGAGCAGTCAGGGAAGTTGTTGGTGCCATAGGCGCGCACGAACAGCTGATACAGGTAGGCGGCTTCGTTGCTGGCCCGGCCCGAGGTGTAGAACTCGGCCATGTTCGGGCTTGGCAGGTTGTTCAGGTGCCTGGCGATCAGGGCGAAGGCGTCGTCCCAGCTGATCGGTTTGTAACGGTCGGTTTCAGCGTCGTAGACCATAGGTTCGGTCAGGCGGCCCTGATATTCGAGCCAGTAATCACTTTGCTCGAGCAGGGCGCTGACGCTGTAGCGCTCGAAGAACGACGGGCCGACCAGGCGTTTGGTCGCTTCCCAGTTCACTGCCTTGGCGCCGTTCTCGCAGAACTTGACCATGCCGCTTTCCGGCGAATCGCCCCAGGCGCAACCGGGGCAGTCGAAGCCGCCGTTCTGGTTGGTCTTGAGCATCATGCGCAGGTTCTTCAGCGCGTTGTCGCTGGTCAGCCAGGCCTGGGTCACGCTGATCAATGCGCCCCAACCGCCCGCCGCGCCTTTGTAGGGCTTGTAACGTGGGGTAGGGGTCTTGTCGGCTTGATTGTGCATGCTCACGCTTGACTCTCCATCGCAGGGCTATAGACCCGCGGCGCACTGTGTTGCGGCAGGTGAATTAAATTGAGGTTGTGCCGACGCGCCCATTGCAGGGCCAGGCCGGTGGGGGCGGACAGGCTGACCAGGGTCTGGATGCCGGCGCGCAGGACTTTCTGGATCAGTTCCAGGCTGCAACGACTGGTCACGATGGCCGTGCCGCCCAGGAGGGGGATGTTCTGACGGATCAGGCCGCCGATCAGCTTGTCGAGGGCGTTATGCCGGCCGATATCTTCGCGACCGAGCAGTAATTGGCCCTTGTCGTCCATGAAGACGGCGGCATGTACCGCGCCGCAATAGCGGCCCAGAGGCTGGAACTCGCCGATGCGTTGACGCAGGCCTTCCAGCCACTGCGCGGGAGGCAGGGGCGCACCGGGCAATACATTCAGTTCGGGCAGCGCTTGCTCGACCGCTTCCACGCCGCACAGACCGCAGCCGCTGGTGCCCGCCAGTTGACGGCGTTGCTGCTTGAGGTTCCAGAATGCCCGGCTGGCGATTTCCACTTCGGCATGTTGCGCCGAGCCGCAGCCGCTGAGCTTGAGGTCGTAGATTTCGTCGGGCGAGGCAATGATGCCGCTGCCCAGGCTGAAACCGACGATGAAGTCTTCCAGGTCGGTCGGGGTGACCAGCATGACCGCCTGGCTGATGCCGTTATAGGCAATGGCCAGGGCGACCTCTTCGGCGAGCGCGGTCTGTGCCGAATCGTCGACCTCGAGGTTCGAGTAACTGTAGGACTGGCTGGCGGCAGGCGCAGGCGAATACTGTGCGGGCGCCGTGCTGACCGTGCGCGTGGCGTGCATGGTTAAGTACCGGCAGAGTGATAGCTGACAGCCTATGCCTCTTGTCGGATGACGTCTAATCAGTGGTTCTGATGCGCCGATAGATGACGTCGATCAATGTTCTTTGTGCAGTTTCTGATAAAGGGCAAAGCACGCCTCGGCCAGTGCCGAGCGAGGCGCGCCGCGACGCATGATCAGGCCCAGCCCGGCGAGGGTGCGGGCCTCTTCGATGGGATGCAGGCGCAGGTGCTCGGTGAGGGTTTCCAGGCCGCCATCCAGGGGCATGATCGCGCAACACAGGCCGCCATGAACCGCCTGCAACAACTGATGTACGGCATCGGTCTGCAACAGCGGGCGCGGTTGCAGGCCGCGGCTGTGAAAGTTGTGGTCGATGGATTGGCGGAAATGCATGCCGCTGGTCAGCAGGCCCAAGGGCATTTCAATCAATTGCGCCCAGGCCAGGGCCGGTTCTTCGAAGTTGAAATGACGCTGGTCGTAAAGCAGGCCCATGCGGGTTTCGGCCAGTTCCAGCGAGTCGAAACGCTCGGTGTCCAGGCGTTCGAGGTAGGACACGCCCAGATCGATGCGATTGCTCGCCAATTGTTCAAGGATCTGTTCGGAACTGAGGGACGAGAGTTCGAAATTCAGCTCCGGGTGGATCTCGTGCAGGCGGCGCAGCAGCGGCAGCGGGTCGAAACTCGACAGCGGCACGACACCCAGGCGCAAGGTCCCGACCAGATTGCCACGACAGGCCGCAGCCTCGGCCTGCAAGCCATCGTAGGCGGCCAGCACTGTTCGCGCCCAGGCCAGCACTCGCTCGCCGGGAGCGGTAAAACCCTCGAAACGCTGGCCGCGATTGACCAGGGGCAAATCCAGCTCTTCTTCAAGATTGCGCAAGCGCATGGACAGGGTCGGCTGGGTGATATTGCAGCGCGCCGCAGCCTGGCCGAAGTGGCGGGTTTCATCGAGGGCGATCAGGAATTTGAGTTGTTTGATGTCCATCTTCACTCCGGGACGCAAGGCAGGCGCCTGATTCTACGCGCTGATGCGGATCTATGTTGATGCGACGCTGGTCGGAACACTTAGTTAACTATCTGGTTCGAACTAAGATTGATAAGGACAGCAGTTACGATAACAAAGGAAGGAGAACGGTCATGAGCCTGTTCAGCTTCGTTAAAGAGGCAGGCGAAAAGCTGATCGACCTGCTGACACCCGGGCATGCCAAAGCCGAGGAGACCCTGAAAAAACATATCGCCGATGTCGGGTTGGGCAGTCCGAATGTTCAATTATCCCTGGAGGGTGACAAGGTTATTGCCAGTGGGGAAGTGGTAAGTCAGGAAGAGAAAGAAAAGATCCTGCTGGCCTTGGGCAATATTCAGGGCATCAAAAATGTTGAGGATCGCATGACCCTGAATGCCGCGGCCCCGCAGACTTCGCAAGCACGTTTTGTGACGGTGAAGGCGGGCGATACGCTCAGTTCCATTGCCAAGGCCGAGTACGGCGACGCCGGCAAGTACACAAAGATCTTCGAGGCCAATAAACCGCTGTTATCACATCCCGACAAGATCTATCCGGGGCAGGTGTTGCGGATTCCGGAATAGCACACAGTGTGTGAGTGTTTTATGGGGACGCAGATTCTGTGGGAGCGAATTCATTCGCGAAGAGGCCCGTGAACATACTGACGCCTTCGCGGATAAATCCGCTCCCACAGGGGGCCTGCACCGATTACAACCCGTCCAGCAACTCCCGATAATCCCCCACTGCCGCAAATTCCTCGGTGTCTTTCGGACCTTTCTGGCTATTGGGTTCTTTCACCGCCAGCAAGTGCGCAATACCAAAGCTGCGCGCGCTGCGCAGGATCGGCAGGGTGTCGTCGATAAACAGGCTGCGCGCCACATCAAAACCGATATCGGCTTGCAACGCATCCCAGAACTGGGCGTTCTCCTTGGGAAAACCATAGTCATGGGAACTGATCAGGCGCTCGAAATAAGGCGCCAGTTGCATGCGTTCCATCTTCAACGACAGTGAGTCGCGATGGGCGTTAGTGATCATGATCACCCGTTTGCCGGCCTTCTGGATCGCTGCCAGGAACGTTTCGGCGTCCGGGCGCAGGGCGATCAGGTGCGCGGTTTCGCGCTTGAGTTCGCGCAGCGGCAGGTTCAGTTCGGCGGTCCAGAAGTCCAGGCAGTACCAGTTCAGAGTGCCGGCGTTCTTCTCGAAGATCGGCCGGATTTCCTCAAGGGCCAGGGCCGGACTGATGCCGTGGCGCTCGGCATAGCGTTGGGGCAGGTGTTGCAGCCAGAAGTGGTCGTCGTAATGCAGATCGAGCAGGGTGCCGTCCATGTCGAGTAGGACGGTATCGATGTCGCGCCAGGGCATGGAAGGCATTCGTGAGTCTCTTTGGTCAATATCGTAGGCATTTCCGACACAGACAATCGGAAAAGCCACGGTATAGTACCCCGCTTACGCCAAGGAGCTTGCCATGCGCCAGAAACCCACCGTCCTCGCCCGCGAAATCGTTGCCAGCAGTCGCCTGTTCCGGGTCGAGGAGTTGCAGCTGCGTTTTTCCAACGGGGTCGAGCGGACCTATGAGCGGCTGGTGGGCCGTGGCACGGGTTACGGTGCGGTGATGATTGTCGCCATGCTTGACGCCGAGCATGCCGTGCTGGTCGAAGAATATTGCGGCGGCACCGACGAATACGAGCTGTCCTTGCCCAAGGGCCTGATTGAACCGGGCGAAGACATACTGGCCGCCGCCAACCGGGAGCTCAAGGAAGAGGCCGGTTTTGGCGCACATCAATTGGAGCATCTGACCGAGCTGTCGTTGTCGCCCGGTTATATGAGCCAGAAAATCCAGGTGGTGCTGGCCACCGATCTGTACGAAGAGAGCCTGCCGGGCGATGAGCCCGAGCCGATGCGCGTGGACAAGGTCAACCTGCGCGAGCTGTCGAGCCTGATCGAGCACCCGCAGTTCAGCGAAGGCCGCGCCCTGGCGGCGCTGTACCTGGCCCGTGACCTGCTGACCCAACGCGGAGTTTTTCTGCCATGACCGACGTCTTTGCCCAACTGCCCCATCCATTGCTGGCTCCGGTGATCCAACTGGCGCGTCTGGCGGGCGAGGCGATCCTGCCGTTCTGGCGGGCCGATGTCTCGGTGAATACCAAAAGCGATGATTCCCCGGTGACCGCGGCCGATCTGGCGGCTCACCATGTATTGGTCGATGGCTTGCTGGCATTGGCCCCGGATATTCATGTGCTGTCCGAGGAAGACGCCAACATTCCCGTCAGCGAGCGGGTGCAATGGCAACGCTGGTGGCTGGTCGATCCATTGGACGGCACCAAGGAATTCATCAGCGGCAGTGAAGAGTTCACCGTCAATGTCGCCCTGATCGAAAACGGTCGGGTGGTGTTCGGTGTGGTGTCGATGCCGACCAATAACCGCGCCTATTTCGGCGGTGCTGGCCTGGGCGCCTGGCGCAGTGACAATGAACATCACCTGGCGCCGATCAGCGTGCGCAATGCGCCGGACGAGGCCTTTACCGTGGTCGCCAGCCGCCGCCACAGCAGCCCCGAGCAGGAGCGTTTACTGGGCGGTCTGAAAGAGGCGATGGGTACTCTTGAACTGGCCAATATCGGCAGTTCGCTGAAATTCTGCCTGTTGGCAGAAGGCGCCGCCGATTTCTACCCGCGCCTGGCGCCGACCTCGCAATGGGACACCGCTGCGGCCCAGGGGGTGCTTGAAGGCGCCGGGGGCGAGGTGCTGGAGTTGTCGGGTGAGGTCTTTACCTATCCGCCGAGAGAGTCGCTGCTTAACTCGTTCTTCCTGGCGTTGCCGGCCAAGGCACAGTGGCGCGAGAAGATGCTGGCGCTGGCGCGTTCGAACTGACGGACGCAGTAGCAAACTGTGGGAGCGGATTCATCCGCGAAAGGGCTAGTACATCCAACACATTGGCGGCGTCCGGAATAAAGCTTTCGCGAATGAATTCGCTCCCACAGTAGTGCGTGAATATCGTCGGATCTGTGGGAGCGGATTCATCCGCGAAGGGGTTACTCTGGCTTTACAGCAAACATAGAATCTCCCACGTAATTAGCTCCCGCAGAAAGTTGTGCTAATGCAGCCAGGCAATAGATGTCAGCGGTGCAACACAAACTGCCCGACAAACCGCACTGCGTCAGCGTCGCTACCTTCGGCAACGATGCGCGTATGCAGCGCCAGCCGCGCACGGCCTCGACGTTGATAGGTGGTGACGAACTTGTCCCACAGCGCCGCATCCGGTGCATCGCAGATGGCCACGGCATCGTGCTTGACCGGCAGGGGATAGCTGATCTGGCCGTCCTGAATGACGATATGTCCACCCTCGATCCCCGCTTCGCGCAGGCGCACATGCAGCCAGCCCCAACCCGCCAGCACCGCGCCGCAATACAGACTGCCGCCGAACAGCGTGCTCTTGTGATTGATATTCGGCGCCAGGGGCAGGTGCAGGCGTAGCTGGCCGTGTTCCCAGCTCAGGACCTTCAGGCCCATGTCCCGGGTTAGCGGGATGTCGTGGTGCAGGACCTGTTCGAGGTCGTGGGCGATGTCGTCAGTCATTTGTCATCCAGTAATACGGGGTGGCCGCGATTTTGATCGATCCTGCAAGAGAGAATCTGTGGGAGATTCTATGTTTGCTGTAAAGCCAGAACGGCCCCTTCGCGAATGAATTCGCTCCCACAGGTCCGACGATATTCATGCACCACTGTGGGAGCGAATTCATTCGCGAAGGGGCCACTGCATTCTCTTGCCCTGACAGGCCGCTTTCGCGAATGAATTCGCTCCCACAATGTAGTGCTTACTCCTGATCGTCTTGGTTGCTTGCACTATCGGCGAAATTCAGCCCATGTTTGCGTAATTTGTCGTGCAGAGTCTTGCGCGGCAGGCCCAACGCTTCAGCCAGGCTGCGCATGGAACTGTGGGAGCGGGTCAGTTCGGCGGCAATCAGCGCGCGCTCGAAGTTCTCCACTTGCTCGCTCAAGCCTGCGCCGGTGTTGGCAGACACTTCCTTGCCTTCCAGCTCAAGCTCCAGGCCGAGGGCGAAGCGTTCGGCGGCGTTCTGCAGTTCGCGCACGTTGCCCGGCCAGGTATGCCGCAACAACAGCGCGCGCTGGCCCGGCTGCAACTCATGCTTGCCCAGGCCGTGGCGCAGGGCGGCAGCGTCGGCGAAGTGCTGAAACAGCATCAAGGCATCCTCACCGCGCTCGCGCAAAGGTGGAATGCGCAGCGGCGCGACATTGAGCCGATAATACAGGTCGGCACGGAAGCGGCCTTGATCAGCCGCCTGACGCAAGTCTTCCTTGGTCGCGGCAATGACGCGGATATCCAGGGCGATCTGCTGATTGCCGCCCAGCCGCTCCACCACCCGCTCCTGCAACAGCCGCAGCAGCTTGACCTGCACGTCCATGCTCATGCTTTCGATTTCGTCGAGGAACAGCGTGCCACCATTGGCGAATTCGAACTTGCCGATGCGACGTTTCTGCGCGCCGGTAAAGGCCCCCGGCTCATGGCCGAACAACTCGCTTTCCACTACAGACTCGGCCAGTGCTCCGGCATTGATCGCCACGAACGGGCCGTTGCGGCGGCTCGACAGGTCGTGCAGGGCCCGGGCCACCACTTCTTTACCGGCGCCGGTTTCGCCGAGGATCAGCACGTCGGCACGGGTCCCTGCCAAGGCGCCGATCTGTTCGCGCAGGCGCAGCATCGGCGCCGATTGGCCGACCAGACGGGTACTGAGTTGCTGACGATCACTCAGGGCCAGGCGCAGGCTGCGGTTATCCAGGACCAGGCGACGCAGGGCCAGGGCGCGGCGAACGCTGTCGAGCAGGGCATCGCTGGCGAAAGGTTTTTCCAGGAAGTCGTAGGCCCCGGCGCGCATGGCCTGCACGGCCAGAGGCACGTCGCCATGGCCGGTGATCAGCAGCACCGGCAGCTCCGGGTCCTGTTCATGCAATTGCTTGAGCAGCTCAAGGCCATCGATGCCCGGCATGCGGATATCGCTGACCACTACGCCCGGCCAGTCCCGCTCGATACGCGCGCCCACGCCCTGGGCTTCGGCCAGGGACAGGACCTTGAGCCCGGCCAGATCCAGGGTCTGACTCAGGGCCTGGCGCAGGTGAGGGTCGTCGTCGATCAGCAACACCTGGATTCGGCTGTCGATGGCGGTGTCCGTGCTCATGCAGAAAGATCCTCTGGCGGTTGCAGGTTGACTCCGGAGGCACCGGCTTTTAGACGCAGGGTCAGCAGGGCGCCGCCGTCGGGGTGGTTGGCGAACAGCAATTCGCCGCCCAGGGCGCGCATCAGCGTATCGCAGATGGCCAGGCCCAGCCCCAGACCCTGGGTGCGGGTCTTGGTCGTGAAAAACGGTTCACGGGCATGGGCCAGTGCCTGCGCGGAAAACCCCGGGCCGTTATCGCGAATGTACAGATTGACCCCCTCGTCGCTGGTTTCGGCACTGAGCCAGAGTTTGCGCGGTGGGCCCTTCTCGGTCAGGGCATCGAGGGCGTTGGCCAGTAGGTTGCCCAGCACCTGGCGCAGACGGGTTTCGCCGGCCTGTACCCACAGGGTCGCGGCGGGCAGGTCGCGGATCAGTTCGACGTCCATGGCCCGTCTGCGCTTGGCCAGCAGAGCCAGGGCGTCGTCCAGCGCCGGTTGCAGGGCCACGCTTTCCGGGGCATGGCGATCGCGGCGGGCGAAGGCGCGCAGGTGAGCGATGATCGAGGCCATGCGTCCGGTCAGTTCGCTGATCAGCTTGAGGTTGCCACGGGCGTCATCGGTGCGTTGGTGGTCCAGCAATACTTCGGCGTTTTCCGCATAACTGCGAATCGCCGCCAGCGGCTGATTGAGTTCATGGCTGATGCTCGCCGACATGGTACCCAGTGCCGACAGCTTGCCCGCCTGAACCAGTTCATCCTGAGCGCGCACCAGTTCCTGTTGGGCCTGCTCACGTTCCAGAACTTCCTGGCGCAGGCGGCTGTTGAGGGCTTCAAGATCGCTTGTACGCTCGATCACACGCATTTCCAGCTCGCGCCGGGCCTTGGCCTCGAAGGCGATGCGGTCCAGATAGTGGCGCCGGCGCTGCATCATGATGCCCAGCAGCGAGATCAGCACCAGCAAGGCTGCGGCGCCGACGGCCACTACGGTACGCACCGGGCGGTCGATCAGGGCGCGGGGCGCGAGAATATTTACGCTCCAGCCGATTTCATCGATCTGCTGGGTCTGGGTCAGCCAGGCCTGTTCGTCCAGGCGCAACGGCAAGGGGTCGTTGGTCGGATAAGTCTGCACCGAAACAATCGATTGTTTCTCGGCGTTGGTCAGCGGGCGTGTCGCCCGGAAGCGCCAGTCCGGGCGAGAGGTGAGGATGACCACGCCGTTCTGATCGGTCAGCAATAGTTGCTCCGGCGTCTTGCCCCAGAGGGTTTCGGTATGGTCCAGATCGACCTTGATCACCAATACGCCGATGACCTGATCGCCATCATGCACGGCGCCGGCAAAGAAGTAGCCGCGCTTGGCCGAGGTAGTACCCAGGCCGAAGAAACGCCCCAGCTTGCCCGCCATGGCTTCGTTGAAATACGGGCGGAAGGCGAAGTTGCGCCCGACGAAGCTGTCGCGCTGATCCCAGTTGGACGCGGCCAGCGTGCGACCGTTGGTGTTCATCAGGTACATGACATCGGCGCCGGTCTGCTGGGCGATATCGCGCAGCAGGTGATTGGCCTTGTCGACGTTGCTCAGGCTTTGCGGCATCAGCAGGGTATCGCGCAGCACCGGCAGGTCATTGAGAATCTGCGGCAGGGTCTCGTAGCGGTGCAGGGTGCCGAGCAGGTTGGCGACGTAGAGATCCAGCGTCTGGCGGTTCTGGCTGACCAGTTCACTGCGGTAATAGTGCTCGGCCAGGTGTTGTAGCGGCCACAGCAGAGGCGTCAGGCACAGGGCCAGCAGGGCGAGACTGCGCCAGCGGGGGCGGCGGGGGACGGTGCTAGAAATCATGGTCAGCCATGGGGTGCCGGACGTCGGTCTTGCATTATGGCTGCGCGGCGCCGTCGATACCACGCTATCGCGAGGTTGGCGCCAGGTTGTGGGATGGGCTTTAGCCGGGAATACGCCTTCCCGGCTAAAGCCGGTCCCACAGAATGTCGCCGATTCAGAGTTTTTTGAGCAAGCGAATACTCAGCCCTGCGCCGCCAGACACTCCAGCAAAGCCCCATGCCAATGCGGCTGATGCACGCCCCATTGCTGCTGCAACCGGCTGCAATCCAGGCGCGAATTGAGCGGGCGTGTCGCCGGGGTGGGGTAGGCGCTGGACGGGATGGCCTTGAGCGTCGCGCAGCGTTTGCCCTGGTTGATCAACTCTTGACCAATGGCCTCGGCAAAACCGAACCATGAGGTTTCGCCGTCCGCCGTCAGATGATAGGTGCCCCATTCGCCAGCCTGACCGGCCTGCCAGCGCTCGATCAACTGCCGGGTGCTGGCGGCGATGGTACCTGCCCAGGTTGGCGCGCCAATCTGGTCACTGACCACGGACAACTCGTCGCGCTCTTGCAGCAGGCGTTGCATGGTCAGCAGGAAGTTTTTGCCGACTGTGGAATAGACCCAACTGGTGCGCAAGACCAGGTACTGCCCGCCCACCGCCGCGATGGCCTGCTCACCGGCCCACTTGCTGGCGCCGTAGATGCTCTGCGGGTTGACCGGATCATCCTCGCTGTAGCGACCGACTTTATTGCCATCGAATACGTAGTCGGTGGAGTAGTGGATCAACGGGACCGCCAGGGCCTTCGCCGCTGTGGCAAAGGCACCGGCTGCCAGGCCATTGACCCGCAGCGCCGCCAGGGCATCGCTTTCGGCCTGATCCACGGCGGTGTAGGCCGCCGCGTTGATGATCAGGTCCGGCTTGAGGGCCAGCACGCGCTCGAAAATCGCGGCCGGTTGCGTCAGGTCCAACTCGTCGCGGCCCAGTACCACCAGCTCGCCCAGATCCGCCAGGCTGTGCTGCAAGGCCTGGGACACCTGGCCGTGGCGGCCGCTGATCAAAATCTTCATGGGCTTCATGGAAACAGATCCGCGTCGTTCAGGTCGCTGCCCTGCTGATCCTTGCCCGACAGCAACGGCGCCTGATCCAGCTGCCAGTCGATGGCCAGCGTGGGGTCATCCCAACGAATGCAGCGCTCGGCAGCGGGGGTGTAGTAGTCGGTCGTCTTGTAGAGAAACTCGGCGTAGTCGCTGAGCACCACGAAGCCGTGGGCAAAACCCTCGGGCACCCAGAGTTGGCGATGGTTCTCGGCCGAGAGGCGCACGCCGACCCACTGACCGAAGGTCCTGGAGCTGCGGCGGATGTCGACGGCGATATCCAGCACTTCGCCAGCCGTGACCCGCACCAGTTTGCCCTGGGCATTTTCGATCTGGTAATGCAGGCCGCGCAGCACGCCTTTTTGCGAGCGCGAATGGTTGTCCTGAACGAACTCGGTGCTGATGCCGGTAGCCTGGGCGAAGGTCTTGGCGTTAAAGCTTTCATAGAAAAAGCCCCGCGCATCACCGAACACCTTGGGTTCGATAATCAGCACTTCAGGCAAATCACTGGCAATTACGTTCACGGGTGTTCCCCTGCAAGCTTGAACAGATACTGGCCGTAGCCGGTCTTGCCGAAGTAGGCGGCGCGCTCGAGCAGGTGCTCGCGGTCGATCCACTCATTCTGATAGGCGATTTCTTCGAGGCAGGCGACTTTCAGGCCCTGACGGTGCTCGATGGTCTGCACATATTGCGAGGCGTCGAGCAGGCTGTCGTGGGTGCCGGTGTCGAGCCAGGCGAAGCCGCGGCCAAAACGCTCGACGCGCAGGGTGCCGCGTTCCAGATAGGCGTTGTTGACGTCGGTGATTTCCAGCTCGCCCCGTGGCGATGGCTTGACGTCCTTGGCGATGCGGATCACCTCGTTGTCGTAGAAATACAGGCCGGTCACCGCATAGCTGGACTTCGGCGCCTTGGGTTTTTCTTCGATGGACAGGGCATTGCCGTTCTCATCGAAGTCGATCACGCCGAAGCGCTCCGGGTCCTTGACCCAGTAACCGAACACCGTAGCCCCGGACTTATGCTCGGCGGCACGTTGCAGCTGCTCGGAGAAGTGCTGGCCGTGAAAGATGTTGTCGCCCAGGATCAGGCACACCGAATCGTCGCCGATAAACTCTTCGCCAATCAGGAACGCCTGGGCCAGCCCGTCGGGCCTGGGCTGCTCGGCGTAGTGGAAGTGCACGCCGAACTGGCTGCCATCGCCCAGCAGGCTGCGGTATTGCGGCAGGTCCTGAGGCGTGGAAATCACCAGAATCTCGCGGATCCCGGCCAGCATCAGCACCGAGATCGGGTAGTAAATCATCGGTTTGTCATAGATCGGCAGCAGTTGCTTGGAGACGCCGAGGGTAATGGGGTGCAGGCGGGTGCCGGAGCCCCCGGCCAGTACGATGCCTTTGGTCATGCGATCAGATCCTTGGGGTCGGTGAAACCCAGTCTTTGTCCTTGGTAACTGCCGTCTTGAACCCGTTGGCACCACTCCAGGTTGTCCAGGTACCACTGCACGGTCTTGCGCAGGCCGGTCTCGAAGGTTTCTTCGGGTTTCCAGCCCAGTTCGCGTTCGATCTTGCTGGCATCGATGGCGTAACGCTGATCATGGCCGGGACGATCCACCACATAGGTGATCAGGTCGGCATAGTGCGCCACGCCCTTGCGTTGTTCCGGGGCCAGCTCTTCGAGCAGGGCGCAGATACCGCGTACGACATCGATATTCTTCTGCTCGTTATGGCCGCCGATATTGTAGGTCTCGCCAACGGCGCCTTCGGTGACCACCTTGAGCAGCGCGCGGGCGTGGTCTTCGACGAACAGCCAGTCGCGCACTTGCAGGCCGTTGCCATACACCGGCAGTGGCTTGCCGGCCAGGGCGTTGAGGATCACCAGCGGGATCAACTTTTCCGGGAAGTGGAACGGGCCGTAGTTGTTCGAGCAGTTGGTGATTACCACCGGCAGACCGTAGGTGCGCTGCCAGGCCCGGACCAGATGGTCGGACGCCGCTTTACTGGCCGAGTACGGCGAGCTGGGCGCGTAGGGCGTGGTTTCGGTGAACAGGTCATCGACGCCGTGCAGGTCGCCATACACCTCGTCGGTGGAAATATGGTGGAAGCGAAACGCCGCCCGCTCGCCTTCCGGTAGCGTCAGCCAGTAACGGCGTGTGGCTTCAAGCAGGCTGTAGGTGCCGACGATGTTGGTCTGGATGAATTCCGAGGGGCCATCGATAGAGCGGTCGACATGGGACTCGGCCGCCAGGTGCATGATCGCCTGGGGCTGAAAGCGCGCCAGGACCGCGCTCACCGTGGCTTGATCGACGATATCGGCCTGGACGAACTCATAGCGTGTGTTGGTCGCGATGCTGGCCAGGGATTCAAGGTTGCCGGCATAGGTCAGTTTGTCGAAGTTGAGAACATCATGGTCCGTATGTTGGATCAGATGACGGATAAGCGCGGAGCCGATGAAGCCCGCGCCGCCGGTAACCAGTATGCGCATTAGGTAGGCCTTCTTCCTTGGTGGGTAAGGTCTGTTGTCGTTTTAGTACGCGACCATGCTGAAACGACAGCAGACCTGACGGACGTATGGAGCATAGCTTGTGGGGCGAAACGAGGTCGCGCAAGCAGCATTGACCAGGAAGCCATCGGCGGGTGATGAAATATATTGATTGCGTTCGCGCGGCACGTCATAAAACTGTCGGTTCCATTGGCCCGAGAGACTGCCGCCAATACGGCGCTCTATAGTAATGGTCCGTCATGGCTCCGACGCTGCATGGTGGGACCGGCTTTAGCCGGGAGGGGCTTTGGCAGGCGATAAAAATGTATTAATACTGCCTACGCCTTCCCGGCTGGAGCCGGTCCCACATGGATTCCGTGTTTGCTGCGCGACAGCGCGGCGTCGTGGACGGGGTGGCGGTACCCACAAAAAAACACTGTTAATTCCGAGGTCCCCATGCCGCTCGCTACATTGATTCGTCGCTCCAGCCTGCCATGCCCCGACGTCAGCGCCGATCAGGCGTTGCAACTGCTTGCGGAGCATTACGGGCTCGGTGGCGTGTTGACTGAGTTGGGCAGCCAGCAGGATCGCAACTTTCTGCTGGATACGGGGCAGGGGCGCTATGTCCTGAAAATCTGCCACGGGGCTTATTCGGCTGCCGAGCTGGCCGCGCAGCACGCCGCGTTGGGGCATCTGCAGCAGCACTCAGCCGCGCGGGTGCCGGGCGTGGTTGCGGCGCGCAATGGCCAAGAGCTGCTTTCACTGGAGATCGCGAGTCAGCCGGTGCATGTACGCCTGCTGTCGTTTATTGACGGCCAATCACTGGCTCATCTGCCGCGTCTGGATCGGCATGTAGTGGAGGGGCTGGGTGAACTGTGCGCCCAGGTGGACCAGTCTCTGGCCGGCTTCAGTCATCCCGGTCTTGAGCGCATCTTGCAATGGGACCCACGCCATGCCCAGGCCCTGATCAAACATCTGTTGCCGGTGCTGAGCGATGCCGATGCGCGGGACTGCATCGCTGCGGCGGCCGAGCAGGCCCATCAGCGTTTGTTGCCGTTGATTGCGGCGTTGCCGGTTCAGGCGGTGCATCTGGATATCACCGAGTACAACGTCGTCTGGGCCCGTGATGAGCAGCGGCAGTGGCAGCTGCAAGGCCTGATCGATTTTGGCGATCTGGTCAGCACTTGGCGTATTGCCGACCTGTCGGTGACCTGTGCGGCGCTGCTGCACCATGCCGATGGCGATCCGCTGTATATCCTCCCGGCCATTCACGCTTATCACGCAATCAACCCGTTGAGCCTGCAAGAGTTGCAGGCCCTCTGGCCGCTGATCGTCGCCCGCTCGGCGGTGCTGGTGCTCAGCAGCGAGCAGCAGGCCAGCGTCGAACCGGGCAATAGCTATATCCGGGCCAACCTGGTCAGTGAGTGGAATATCTTCGACGTTGCCACCTCGGTGCCCATGGTCTTGATGGAGACGGCGATCCTGGCCGCGCTGGACATGGTTGCACCCGCCTCGCCCTCACCCTCGCTGGCGCCGCTGCTGCCCGGTTTGCAGGGCGCGCCATTCACTCTGGTCGATCTGGGCGTACTCAGCGAGCACTTCAGCGCGGGCAACTGGGAACAGGAAGGCATCGATGAGCGCCTGTTACAGCAGGCCGCCAACCGCACCGGCCAGGCCAGCAGCCGCTATGGTGAATATCGCCTGTCGCGCACCCGCCCTGACAGCTCCGACGAGCCGGACACCTGCGCCCTGCATGTGGAGTTATACCTGCCTGCGGGCACCGCGCTGCATGCGCCATTCGCCGGCATGCTACGCCAGACCGCTGATGCCGCGTTGCTGTTGAGTAACGAACGGCTGAGCCTGCGCCTGTGGGGTGCAACCGGCGAACTGGGCATGGGCCGTGAGGTGGCCGCAGGTGGCGTACTGGGCCTGGCCAACGGCACGGTACTGGTGCAACTCTGTACGCAACCCGATCTCAGTCCGCCGTTGTTTGCCCGACCGGCCTGGGCAGCGGCGTGGCAAACCCTGTGCCCTTCGCCAGCAGCGTTGCTGGGCTTTGACTGCGACGCCCCGGCCTTGGCCGATGCGGCGCAATTGCTCGCCCGTCGCGACGCCAGCTTTGCCCGTTCACAAAAGCATTACTACCAGGCGCCACCGCAGATCGAGCGTGGCTGGCGCAACCATTTGATCGACATGCAGGGGCGCTCCTATCTGGACATGCTCAACAATGTCGCGGTGCTCGGTCACGGTCATCCGCGTATGGCCCAGGTCGCCAGTCGCCAATGGTCGCTGCTCAATACCAACTCGCGCTTTCACTATGCGTCGATTGCCGAATTCTCCGAGCGCCTGCTCAAACTGGCGCCGGAGGGCATGGACCGGGTGTTCCTGGTCAATAGCGGCAGCGAGGCCGATGACCTGGCCATTCGCCTGGCCTGGGCCTACAGCGGCGGCCGCGACATGCTCAGCGTGTTGGAGGCCTACCACGGCTGGACAGTGGCCACCGATGCCATCTCCACCTCTATCGCCGACAACCCGCAAGCCCTCAGCACCCGCCCGGACTGGGTCCACCCGGTCATGGCGCCGAACACCTGGCGCGGTGAATTCCGTGGCCCGGACAGTGGCCCCGACTACGTGCGCAGCGTCGATGAAGTGCTGGCGAAACTGGACGCACAACAGCGCCAGGTCGCCGGGTTTATCTGTGAACCGGTGTACGGCAATGCCGGGGGGATTTCCCTGCCCAAAGGCTATCTGCAGAGCGTTTATCAGAAGATCCGCGAGCGCGGCGGTGTCTGTATTGCCGACGAGATTCAGGTCGGCTATGGCCGTCTGGGTCACTACTTCTGGGGCTTTGAAGAGCAGGGCGTAGTGCCGGACATCATCACCATGGCCAAGGGTATGGGCAACGGCCACCCGCTGGGTGCGGTCATCACCCGCCGTGAAATCGCCGAAGCCCTGGAAGCTGAGGGCTATTTCTTCTCGTCGGCCGGAGGCAGCCCGGTCAGCTGTGCGATTGGCATGGCGGTGCTCGACGTCATGGATGAAGAACAGCTGTGGGAAAACGCCCGGAACGTGGGCGACCACTTCAAGGCCCGCCTCGAAGCCCTGGGTGCCGAGCACCCTCTGGTCGGCGCGGTGCATGGCATGGGCTTCTATCTGGGCCTGGAACTGGTCCGCGACCGCCAGACCCTGGAACCCGCCACCGAAGAAACCGCCGCCCTGTGCGAACGCTTGCGCGAACTGGGGATCTTCATGCAGCCCACTGGCGATTACCTGAACATCCTCAAGATCAAACCGCCGATGTGCACGACGCGCCAGAGTGTGGATTTCTTCGTGGATAGGGTTGCCAGGGTGCTCGCAGAACTTAGTGCCTGACCCCTGTGGGAGCGAATTCATTCGCGAATGCGTTAGTACGGACGATAAAAATGCTTCGGATGTACTGGCCTCTTCGCGAATGAATTCGCTCCCACCAAAAAGCCGATTTATATCGGCTATATTGGTTTTCTTATTTATGTTTGTCTGTTTTCAGGCTTTTAAGTCAGATATTTATCGTCTATAAAGTCGGCCAAAGATTGTCACACCCCGCCTGCTATGGTGTTAAGCCGCCCCTGGAGCCTTGATCAATGACCACACTTACAAGCACCCCACGCGCCGATGGCTTCCATATGCCTGCCGAGTGGGCGCCGCAGACTCAAACCTGGATGGTCTGGCCCGAGCGCCCGGACAACTGGCGCCTGGGCGGTAAACCGGTGCAGAGCGCCCATGTCGCCGTGGCCAAGGCCATTGCCCGTTTCGAGCCGGTGACCGTCGCGGTGTCCGCAGCGCAATACGACAACGCCTGCGCGCGCCTCGACATGCCGAATATCCGCGTGGTGGAAATCAGTAACAACGATGCCTGGGTGCGCGACACAGGGCCGACCTTCGTCATCAACGATCAGGGTGAAGTGCGCGGCGTGGACTGGGACTTCAACGCCTGGGGCGGTTTCGATGGCGGTCTGTACTCGCCGTGGAACCTCGACTCGCAACTGGCGGCCAAGGTCCTGCAAATGGAGCGCTGCCAGCGCTATCGCACCGAAGGTTTTGTTCTGGAAGGCGGCTCGATCCATGTTGATGGCGAAGGCACGCTCATCACTACCGAAGAATGCCTGCTCAACCGCAACCGCAATCCGCACCTGACCCGCGAGGCCATCGAGAAGGTGCTGAGCGACAACCTGGCTGTGGATAAAGTCATCTGGCTGCCCGACGGCCTGTTCAATGACGAAACCGACGGCCATGTGGATAACTTCTGCTGCTACGTGCGTCCGGGGGAAGTGTTGCTGGCCTGGACCGATGATTCCAAAGACCCCAACTACCCACGTTGCCAGGCCGCAATGGGTATTTTGGAACACTCCCGCGATGCCAGGGGCCGTCCGTTCATCGTGCACAAGATGCCGATTCCGGGGCCGTTGTTCGCCACGCAAGAAGAATGCGCTGGCGTCGATCAAGTGCACGGCAGCCAGGAACGCGACCCTTCGGTGCGTCTGGCCGGCTCCTATGTAAACTTTCTGATCGTCAACGGCGGCATCATCGCGCCCAGCTTCGATGACCCTCTGGACGAAACGGCACGAAAAATCCTGCAGCAGATCTTCCCTGAACACGAAGTAGTCATGGTCCCGGGTCGTGAGCTGCTGCTGGGCGGCGGCAATATTCACTGCCTGACGCAACAGCAGCCAGCACCCCATATCGCCTGAAAAGTAACCGGGTCGTAACACCCCTGTTACGAAGTTGGTCTCGTTCTTGCTGTGGTAAGCCCATCCGACGATGGGCTTTTTTGTGGGTAACGCTTCCCGGCGTTTATTCCTGCGATTAGCCGACGGCGGCTGTTGTGTCGTTTCGTTTCCCTGTAACAAAACGAACGTACATTTAGCCCTCACGCACGAAGAGGTTGTCCTATGAACGCAGGTATTGAGTCGCATCGCGCTCGTGGTTTGTCTGCTAGTAGCGAAGCTCGCCAACTGATGGCGGATTGGTTGAGGACGACGAAGACCTCCAAACCGCAACGCCCGGACGTTCGGCAGATGCTGCTGCAACGCTATCCGGCAGGCTTGATCGATGACGTCGAGCTTGAGGCGTTACTGAATGTGCTCAAGGACTGAACGCCGCCTCCCGTCTTTGCGCAATTGTGCTGCAATCTTTCTGTAACCCGCGAAATTGACACCTCCACGACCCACGGCTAGGATTCGCGTCCTCCGCCTGTGGCCGTGTGCCATAAACGTGCATCAGTAGTCCACTGCGATGATTTCGTGCAGCTTGCCCAAACGGCCCTTGTGCCGCGAGCAAGCATCAGACACCCGAACAGGGCCGTCGCCACAGCGCGCGTGATTAATCTGCCTAAGGAAAACAAGATGTTTAATGCACGTTTCGCTCTGCTCGCCGTGAGCATCATGAGCGCCAGCCAGGCCATGGCTGAAGGCCAGGCCGACGCCAAGGGTTTCGTCGAAGACAGTAGCCTGAACCTGTTCCTGCGCAACGCCTACATCAACCGTGACTACAAGAATGGCAAGGACGACCGTGGCGAATGGGGCCAGGGTTTCACAGCCAACTTCAGCTCCGGTTTCACCCAGGGCACCATCGGTGTTGGCGTTGACGCCTTCGGCCTGTACGGCGTACGCCTGGACGGCGGCAAGGGCCGCAGCGGTGCCGGTGGCATCGACTTCTTCAAGCAGGGCGACAGCGGCGAAGCAGCCGACACCCTGGGTCGCCTGGGCGGCGCAGTGAAGGCACGCTTCTCCAACACCACCATCAAGTACGGCGACCAGATGCCGCAACTGCCGGTGCTGAGCTACGACAACTCGCGCCTGCTGCCGGAAACCTACACCGGTACCTACATCTCTTCCAAAGAGATCAAGGACCTGGAAATCGTTGCCGGTCGTTTCACCCAGGAAGCCCGCAAGAGCGCCCAGGGCCGTGACAGCGGCGATTTGAAGAGCATCAACGTCTACGGTGCCAGCTACAAGTTCACCGACGCCTTCAGCGCCTCGTTCTACGGCTCCGACGACGAAGACGTGCTGAAAAAGCAGTACCTGAACCTGAACTACGTCTTCGCCCTGCCAGAAAGCCAGTCCCTGACCCTGGACTTCAACGGCTACAAGACCAAGCTGGATCGTGATTTCGCCGTCGACGACGCGCGCGACAACAAGATCTGGAGCCTGGCCGCGACCTGGGCCGTGGGCATCCACTCCTTCACCATCGCGCACCAGCGCAGCACCGGTGAGACCGGCTACAACTACGGCGGCTACCGCAACGCCGGCGGCACGGGCGATGGCGGCAACACCATCTACCTGGCCAACTCTTACTGGTCCGACTTCAACGGCAAGGACGAGCGCTCCTGGCAGCTGGGTTACGGCATCAACCTGTCGACCCTGGTCACTCCGGGCCTGAGCTACAAGGTTGCCTACGTGCGTGGCGACAACATCGATGACGGCACCAACCGTGGCAACGGCGAAGAGCGCGAGCTGTTCAGCCAGCTGAGCTACGTGGTCCAGAGCGGCCCGGCCAAAGACCTGTCGGTGCGCCTGCGCAACTCGTGGCTGCGGGTGTCTGACAACGCCAGCGCTTACAACAGCGAAGGTAACGAAACCCGTATCTTCATTGACTACCCGATCAACGTGTTCTAAAGATCGGCAGCTGAAAAACGCCTCGACCAGTCGGGGCGTTTTTTTGTCAGCTTGTGACGTGAAGGGGCACATGACTGGTCGCGATGCCAACAATCTCGCTAACATGTAACAACTCTATTCAAGCCAGATCTGTCATGGCCCTCGCCGCACCTCCCGACCTCAGCGATATCGCCGTCCCCGTGCAGCCTCTGGCGCGGACCTACCCTCGTGGGCGCTTTATCGAGCCCCATGAGCATGTCTGGGGCCAGGTGCTGTACGCCACGTCCGGGGTGATGTGGGTGGAAACGCCGGTCGAGGCCTTTGTCGTGCCGCCGCAACGGGCGGTCTGGCTGCCGCCCGGGGTGGTTCACGGCATCCGCGTGGTCACTGATCTGGAAATGCGCAATATCTACCTGCGCCCGGCCATTGCCGCGACCATGGAAAAGACCGTGCAGGTCTTCGAGGTCGGCGGCCTGATGCGGGAGTTGATCCTCGGCCTTGTCGCGCTGGATCGTGATCAGGAAGCCGAGTACTACGATGCCTTGGTGGGGCTGGCCCTGCTCGAACTGCAAAGGGCCAGGCGCTCGCTGCTGAAAATCCCCCTGCCGGATGATTCCGACCGCCGCCTGAAAAATCTCTGTCAGGCGGTGATGAGCGATCCTTCACTCGATATCCCCTTCGAACAGCACGCGGAAAACGCCGGGGCCAGCGTGCGCACCCTGTCGCGCCTGTTCCAGAGTGCCCTGGGTATGGGCTTCGCCGAGTGGCGCCGGCAGGTGCAACTGGCCACCGCCGTGGCGGAAATCATCCAGGGTGTGCCGGTCAGTGCCATCGCCCGCTCTCTAGGGTATTCGCCGAGCAGCTTCAGCGACATGTTCCGCCGTGAGCTGGGCATTGCGCCTTCGCAGTACCCGCTCAGCCAGG
Organism: Pseudomonas sp. Pseusp88; assembly: GCF_047303955.1. Taxonomy (NCBI): domain Bacteria; kingdom Pseudomonadati; phylum Pseudomonadota; class Gammaproteobacteria; order Pseudomonadales; family Pseudomonadaceae; genus Pseudomonas; species Pseudomonas sp. Pseusp88. The sequence continues at coordinate 174,264 of NZ_JBGLYM010000009.1, forward strand.
CCTGAAACAAGCTGGCCGAAATTCAGAAGTCCTTGGCCGATAGCTTTTTCGCCCCGTCCTTACACTCTGCGCATACCTGATGCATCGCGACGCGATGCTTTTGCCCGGAGCCACTTATGAGCTACCTCATTTCCCTCGCCATCGGCACCGCCGTCGGCCTGCTGTACGGCGTCCTCGACTTCCGCTCGCCTGCGCCACCTGCCGTGGCCCTGGTCGGCCTGCTGGGCATGCAGCTCGGCGAACAACTCTGGCCCATGGGCAAACAGCTGTTCGCCCACTGGTTTGCCTGACCCTTTCTTCTGAAATTTCTGACGCCCGGAGACACCATGAACGCACTGCAATTTTCCCGTACCGGCGACCTCGCAGCCCTGGAGTTTGTTGAAGTGGCCAAGCCTGTGCCTGCCGAAGGTGAAGTGCTGGTCCAGGTCAAGGCCGCGGGCCTGAACCCCAGCGACGTGAAAAACGTTCTCGGTCGCTTCCCTTACACGACCCTGCCGCGCATCCCCGGTCGCGACTTTGCCGGTGTCGTCGTGGAAGGCCCACAGGATATGATCGGTCAGGAAGTCTGGGGCACTGGCCGCGACCTTGGTTTTTTCCGCGACGGCTCCCACGCCCAGTACCTGACCCTGTCCGCCAAAGGCGTTGCGCATAAACCCAAAGCCCTGGACTTCGCCCAGGCCGCCAGCCTCGGCGTGCCTTACACCACCGCCTGGGATGCCCTGCAGCGCAGCCTGGTCGACGCCAACACCCGCTTGTTGGTGATCGGCGCCAACGGCGCAGTGGGCAGCGCGACCCTGGCCCTGGGGAAAATCCTTGGTGCCAGGATCCTCGCCGCCGTCCGCCGCCCGGAACAGCTCAAGGCCCTGCAAGCCCAAGGCTATGAAGGCATCCTGCTGGACAAGGCCGAAGACCTGGGCGCCAGCGTCAACGCCGTATTCAAGGGCGGCGCCGACGTAATCTTCGACACCACCGGCTTTTGGCTGCCTGCCGCCGTCAGCGCCCTGGCACCCTTCGGCCGCATCGCGATTATCGCTGCCCCGGTCGACGGCCACGTGCAACTCCCGGCCCTGGCCCTGTACCGCAAAGGCGGCTGCGTGGTTGGCATCAACTCCCTGCTCTACAACAGCGAAACCTGCGTGGGCATGCTCGAACAGTTCGGTACATTCTTCGACCAGGGCCTGCTGCCGCTGCCTGAAGGCTTGCTGGAAACACCGCTGAGCCAGGGGCTGCAACGCTATGCCGAAGTGAACGAAGGGGCGGGGGATAAGGTGATTCTGATTCCGTGAGGGGTATCCCACGCCATCCGTGACACCGCAAGGCGCTGAAATGGAATGCGTTGTGGGAGCGAATAATGTGGAAGATTCTATGTTTGCTGTAAAGCCAGAGCAGCCCCTTCGCGGATGAGTCCGCTCCCACAGATTCGATGATATTCACGCACTACTGTGGGAGCGAATTCATTCGCGAAAGCTTTATTTCGGACGCCGCCAATGTGTTGGATGTACTGGCCCCTTCGCGGATGAATCCGCTCCCACCATTCGCTCCACATTATTCGCTTCCACCAACGGTGGCGGATCAGCAAGCCAGTCTCATCCCCTCAACCGCCTTGCCGAGCTTTTCCTGCAACGGCGCCAGCAAACAGCGCACCTGCTCGGCATCGAGCTTGCGGTCATAGGCGCTGTCCATCATCAGCACCACCAGCGCCAAGGCATCGTTCACATCGGTGACGCTCTGGAGGGTCTGTCCCAGTGTCTGTAATTCCGTATTCAACGACGACAGCTTATGCAGGATGGGTTCTGCGGCCGCGTGGGGGAGGGGCTGTGCCTGGGCTGTGTAGTGGGAGAGGGTTGCGTGGATTTCTTCCAGATCGAAGTAGGGGGGATTGTTGGTTTTGTGCGGCTCGTAACAGGACATATCGAATTTCCTTCAATGGTTGAGCCGTCCCTTTGCTGTCAACCAATGGGTGGCGGCTGTACGCGGGTTGACAGACCGGCAACCAACGAACCGGCGCACATACGTGTGCCCCACATACAGCCGCCATGGCGTTGCCTGGCGAGTGTTGCGGTTGATTGAGTCGGTCTGTCAAAACCGGCTGCGGAATGCAGCGAGCCGGGAGATTAGGCCGTGATTTACAAGCGACGCAACACGGCAAAGAGGGTATACGGAAACTTCAGAAGCGTCCTACAGGGCGGGGGTTTTGGGGCTGACGATTGGTTTCTATTTGTTTATTTATTTACCGAAAACCAGGGCAAATAAAAGGCCCACTTAAAAGTGAGCCTTTTCCCGTTCAACCTTGTGTTGCTGGCGATTTACCGCGTTGATGGGCTCGGCATCATCGCGATAGCGCCCTTGATCAACTCTTGCGCCTCTTTGAGCATGCTGAGCATTTTGCGCGACTTGTCCTGCGACTCCGGCGGCAAGTAAGCAGCCAGGCGAGTCGCCACTGCAATGGCGCAGGTCAGGTAATCAGACGCAAACCCCAGCGAGTCCTGAGGTGTGATATCCCCCTTTTTCTGCTTGAACAAATTGACGACATTCGTCGTCGGGTTTGTTGTCTCTTGCATGATCAAATTCCCAAAATGATTGAGCCGAAACCCGCGAGGGCAACGGCCTTGCATACGGTCGCCAAGTGACCGCGGCGGCAGGTTAGGGGGCGGTTTGACGCTCGCGCAAGGCGGGAGATTGCCGGGACAGAAAGTTCAGATGGGTCCTACATGGCGGGGTTTTTGGATCTTACGGATGGGGTGCTGATTGGCTGTCAGAGGGCTCTTAAACGAGCCATGCGAGGCAAAAAGGCCCGCGTTGCGCTGAGCCTTTCCCGGTGTTGAGGGGGCGACTATTCGGCCATGAAAACATGGCCTGTCAGACCCGCTCTTGATGCTTCATTTATGAGTCAGAGCCAGCCGAACACCCATCCCGATGAAGGTCGTACCGATCACCCGGTCTATCCACTTCCTGATCTGCGGCCGACCGCTGACAGCTCCCGCAGCCTTGGCAGCCAGCCACGCAACGGCGACGTCATTGATAAAACCCAGGACAACAAAAACCGCACCCAACACCAGAAACGCCGCCGTCTTGTCAGCGCTGTCGGGGGTTACGAATTGCGGGAAGAACGCCACGTAAAAAAGCAGCACCTTGGGATTGGACGCATTGGTCAGGAAGCCGCGGAACAACAGGGTGCGATTACTCAGCAGGGGAATCTCGGGGCGTAGCTCATCCGTGGTGATCTTCGAAAAAAGCGTCCGCACCCCGAGATAAATCAGATACAGCCCACCCAGCCACTTGATCGCAGTGAACGCCGAAGGGGACGTAGCCAAAAGCGCCGTCAGCCCGATCGCACAACAAATCGTATGCAGACACCCGCCCAGGGCAACGCCGGACGCAGAAAGAATCCCCGCGCGTCGGCCATGCACCATGCTTTGCCCCGCAACGTAGGCGATATCCGGGCCGGGCGTAGCGTTGAGCGCGACCACTGCCAGTACGAATAGCGGGAATTGGACGATGCCGAGCATGGGGGCCTCCTTGGTGAGTGGTGAAGCTGCTTGAAACAGATTGTTACCATAGCGCTAACGGCTGGGATCAAGAAGGTGTAACGCGTATCTCTGGCGGAAAAGGCAAACAAAAAAGGCCCACCTTTCGGTGAGCCTTTCTCGTTGCTGCGTATGGTGCCGGCACCAGGAGTCGAACCCGGGACCTACTGATTACAAGTCAGTTGCTCTACCAACTGAGCTATACCGGCGCAAGGGCGCAGATTATACACAGCGGGCTGAAGCTGGATACCCTTCCCGGCAAAAAATCCGAGAACCTGATCTTCGAGCGTCTCAACACATGACTGGCGCACGAAATCTACTGTTTTAGAGGGTCGCAAAGCGCGCTTGAGCTGTCAACTGCTGCAATGGCAGGGCCCGAATGGATGACATCAGGTACGAGACGGCTCTGGCTCAATGGTTTCCTCGGTTACGCGCGAGTAATTGTGCAGCACGGACCGTGGTGATGCATCGGGAATAGATCAGAAAGAGACGTTTCCTACAGGTTGTACGGCTTTTGCTGGCAGTTCGTCGAGGCATCCTCGGCCAGCATCGTGGTTTCGCAATGTACAACTTCCGCGACTTTCGATCTTTCTCAATGGAGTGACACAGCCATGCATGGAAATAAGGTTTTGCCCAGCGACATAGCACTGCCCGAGCGCACCCTTCTGGCGAATGGGGCAATGTTTGTTCGCTTGCCAACCCTGGATCAACTTGAGCATTTCTGGAACGAGCACCGCTCGAGCTTTGCCTATGCAGCCCAAGGGCTGGCTTGGGGGCATAGCCGCAACTCTTTTTTGCAAGCCGAGGAGTGGGTCTTTGGGCCGACAAAAGCTTCAGTTGTGAGCACTGCTTGCCGCTGGGAGGAGATGGGTTTTCGCTGCCAATGGTACGACTGGGCCGCCGACGATCCTGAATCTCATTCACAATGGTTTATTGAGCGCACTGAGTATCGAAACTCCAGGGTCGCCAGCGGGGACTGGTCGTCTGGGAATGAAGAGTTGTATCAGTTGGATCTGAAGGCTCGCACCCCCGAGACCTATCGGGGGTGGTGGGAACTTAGGAATTTACCCGGCGGTATGGAGGACGCTGCCTGGTTTGGCCTCAGTCGCATCGAGGTATGTGATCCACATCTTTCCACAGGCGAGGCCACTCGGCTAATGCAGGAAAAGACCTATGACGATTGGGATGCTGCCGGGGCTGACGAGATCGAGTTCACGGATGCGGAGGGCGTAGATAGCATTATTGCTTATTGGCTCAGTGAACGAAGTAATGGGGAAGATTATTACGGGAGTGAAAATGAGGCTGAGCTTCCGCATTGATATCACAGCCTGAAAGGAGGCCCCATGGCATCGAAAGATAAAAAAAAGCAAAACGGGTTAAGCGTGCGAAAGAAAAGGCCAAGATTCGACAACCCCAAGTGAACGGCTGGCTTCGATATGGCTATAGCCTTGATCGAGCACGAGGCCTGCAGCCTCACGTTTGAATTCAGCGGAAAAGGTACGGCGTTGTTTGGTCATCAGACACCTCTATCTGGCGAGCATTCTCGCCTAAATGGGTGTCCGGTTTCATTAGACCACTACAATAATGATTTCTTTTAGATTGATGTCCTCAAGTCGCAGCTCTACGAGCTGGGTAACTCGTATTCCAGTCTAGTAAAAGGTTTCATTGACGATTTGCCAAAACCATCCCGGGGTAATTGGGCCGTGCTTGCCCGAACGTTTTTCATACTCGATAATCTCTGAGATGATTTTTCGCCCATTCGAAATCTGTGGCTTGCTTAGAGTTTTCTTAGGCTTTTTGGGCTCTCTGACTGATGTCTTCTCGAACGGGTTTTTGGTGATGCTTAATACACCATGATCGATTCCAAAATTGTAAATAGATCTCAGGTGTCTTGAATAATTATTCCAGCTAACAGCGCGGATGCGTGTAAGAGCTTCCTGTCGCCACATTAGTGCATGACGCTGGGTGACCTCTTCCGGGAGGTGGATGCCTTGAAGGTTCAAGAACGCAGAGAACAATCTTACAGGCCCCTTGTAGCTATTGATGCTTCTGGTTTTTAAGTTGCTTACGAAGAAGAACTCTTCTAATAGCTCTTTAAACGTTACCATGTGATCATTCCCCCACGTCCAGGGCGAGAAACGGATTGTCATGCGGAACCGTGGTAAACAGGCTCAGCGGGTCAACCATCAAATAGCCTTGAAGCTTGCGAACTCTCTTTTGGCCCATAACTGTGCATTTCCAGATATTCAGGCCGTTTTCGGTCTTCTTATGCAGGCGCAGTTTTTGAAATTGCTTTTGAATCTCCTTCCAGGCCTCCCGCTGGTCCTTGGCGTTGCACAAGTTGGGGTGCTCCATCGAGAACCGTTGAAAAATGCCAGGCGTAACGAGAAAAGCTGTGCCAGATACGGTATGGACTTTGGCTTTCACGTCGTTGATAACGATTTTCTGCGTCAGTAGGCCGGCTCTCAGCCAGCTGACAAACAAGGTTCCAGGGTTCTGTTGTGGCTCCGGCATTTCGCCGCCCCTGGCTGTGGCGGGGAGAAGGGCTGGTATTTCCTGCTGGGCATCTGTTTCATGTCCTGGCTCAATCAGGTTATTCAGCAGACTGCTGTATCGGTCCGCTTCTCCGGCCTGATCCAGCGACTGCATGAGGAAAGCAAGTTCATCGTCCTCATAGGGTGGCGGCGCTGGAGGTGGCGAGTCTGTCCGTTGATCCTGTGAGCGCACTGGGCGATGGCTGTCCGCATCCGCCGTCGGCTTTTTGTCTGCCTCAGTGTGATGCTCGCCCGTCGCGTCTGCAGAGACTACCACCGTGCCAGTGAAGGTCTCGGGCCGCTGCTTCGTTCCCCAGATAAGGGCCGGAGCGACCTTGAGCATGGTCAGCTTCTGGCTCCAGTTGCGCTCCGGGTCGTTGATAGTGCATTCCCAGATGGCCATGTTGGCCGGGGTCTGCTGGATGATGCCGTGGCACTGCATTTCATCGAACAGTCGGCTATTGCGATGGGGTACGCCTTCAAAACCCTGGCTCAGCAAATAAGCCTTTAGTTGGTCGGTTACCGATTTACTGACCAACCAAAGCGCATCGTTTGTCAGCCAGGCCGCAGCGCCTGGCTGGTTGATGCGCAACTCGTTTTTGACCAGGTGGCGAAGGCCATGAATGAGTTTGCCCTGGAGAGATTCTTTCGGGATATCGATGGCTCGCGCCGGGTTACCCCCGATTGCCTTGGAGACCGAGGCCTGATCCGCCTTGATCACCAATTCCCCAAGCATGCCGGCCGCCTCATAGTGGCCGCTCAGCACGTAGGTCAACGCTCCGAATAGCGTCGGTGTCTGCATCAGCCAGTCGAGAATCTCAGGCGTCAGTACTTGCTGTGTAAGCAAGCTACCAGCGGTCGGATGTTGGTGATAGGCGCGGCCTTTCACGAATTTGATGCGGTAGGGTTCTGCTAGCGGACCGTTCCATGGATGCCAGGTGTTCCCTGAGGCCAGTTCGACCTGATGATCAACGACGATCTTTCCGATGTCATGGAGTAGGGCTGCGTAGGTGAGTCCGGCGGTCCAGGCTTCGGCTTCCGAAGACTGATCTTCTGGCGCGGCGCCAGGTGGAAGCAAATGACTCTGGCGCAGCTTCAGTGCATAGATGACGATCTCCAGCCCGTGATCGAGCATGCCGCCCGGGTACGCGTGGTGGTGGTTCTCGGAGGCTGGGAGCAGTTGGACCAGGTCAGCAAAGCGCTTGAGGGGTGTAAGGTATAGGCGCTCGAAGTGCGTTGCGCTGAGAGATGTGCGCTGCCAGATCATGTCGACAAGTTTGCGTCGCAGATCCGTAGACAGGAGTTCTTCCGGGCTTTGCGGAAGCGTATAGCCGTCAGGTGGTACGTCCTTTTCTTCGGCTCTACTGGTTCTGGTTTTTCGGAACAGATGCAGCATCGAGGCAGACTCCGTAGCCTTTTGCTTTTTGTGTCGTCGGTCAGAATCCTTTTCGGGTAGGGCCGTTACCTTTGACTCCCCTTCCCATCGTCCTTTACCGCCGTTTACAGCCATTTCCTCCTTTTCGGGCGCGCAGGGGCAAGGCTCAACCCATTTTGGGCTGGCGTGATTTGGCGCTCGGAAGAGCGCATTGGTTAGTCAGCGTTGTGGCTGGTCAGGTACTTCGAGACCGGTCATGCATCGGATCTGATCGATTGTTGTTGTACCCATTGTTCAGCTACCGATTTAGGTGAGGCAACAAGCGACTCTGTAGGACAAATCTGAACTTGGTCGTAAAGGGGAGGTAGCTCACAGTTTAGTGACCTGAGGAGCGGTGGGTGGGATGAAGTGGCCTACGAATAACCCGGCAATCCGGGTCATTCGTAAACCGCTCGCAAGCCGTCAGAACGGCATCGCAGTAGGTGTACCAGGTTCTTCGTCCTTGAGCATGATCAGGACGAATGAAGCGGTGTGGTCACCGGCACCGAGCCTGGCGACCAGATGTATCTCTTCCGGAAACTCAATTTCGTCAGTGGGTTCGGCACACATGACCGAAAACTCTGCGCTATCAGCATCGGAAGACTGCCTCAGCGCGCTGTAAGCATCACGGATCAAATAACCGAGGCGAATGTAACGCTTCATTTCGTCTGGGTATCTGGCTACTGACATGACTTCAGACCAGGCGCGTTCAGTCAGTGTAATTGGCAACTGCACCAACTGTTCGAGGGTTAAAGCATTCTGCATACGTGTCTCCTTGACGCCCACGGAAGCACACATCCCCCCGACGGGGAGAGTGGTCCCCCGGGTTGGGTATGGATGGGTTGAGGTAGATCAGGACTGAGCGTCACTGCGTTACGGAGACACCCCTGACGGAAAGTCCCCGTCAGGGTGGGTGGAATAGGCATTCGATCGCCGAGGGTGTCGGCGATTGCCCGCGCCGGGGAATGCGAAGCGGGCTGGGGTGAATCAGTACGGTGAAAGACGTACCGTAGCCTTGAGGATTCGGGCTACCTGGGAGTAGTTATAGAAGAGTTATAAGATGTTTGGTAGGTTAGGTCAACAAAACCACTAGAGTACAAGTCGCTGTTTCGGTGAAGCACAAATCAATCCGAGAATAGTCGTCTTGATCTGTGCTGTTGAAAATTAATTGAAACTAATGTTTGCTAAGTTCGTAGATACTTCGATCTGCAAAACTCTGGGGAACTGAAGGGTTTATGATTAACATAGTGTTAGTATTTATGTGATTACTACAAAGAAGGGATCGCTTTTGCCACAAAGTCGATCGTCCGACCTGCGTATCAAAAAGGCCTCTACTATATGAACCCCCCTATAAGACAGTTGTTCCCAGCGGATCCCATGTGAATTGGACGGATAAAAGTCTCCGCGTAACGATTGCGCCGCTTCTGCTGCTTTATCGGTATTCGTAATTCGCCATTTGATTTTGTGCGCTGATGAAAATGGAATGCCGTTGCCGCTTAGCGCGCTGAATTTCAACCATCGCCCAGCTGTATGCGGCGCGAGGCTTAAAGTATTTCCAAGGCTTAGTCCTTCATGAGCAGTGAATTCATACGTAAGAATACGTACGGTTAACATTCCACCAGGCGCGTCACGCCATTTAGGTCTCTGCATATGTCCTAAATTGGTAAAACCTGCTGGAAGTGCGATTTCCCCGTATGTTAGGACACCTTCTACCAAGTCGATTGCATGGCGCCCTTCGGCCGCTAAGCTCTCGCAGGCTGTCACGCTAATCCTAGCCGCAGCTTTACTAATCTCAGCTTTTGCAAACTCCTCGCCGAATACCCTCCGCCACTTAGACATGCTCTCATCTATATCAGCCTCGGCGAACGCATCGTCCATCCATTCTCTGTATCGATGTATGGTTTCTCGAAAATTTCTGTATTTGTCTGCATCCCAGGAGTTGCTCTGCACCTCTTCGAATAACACGGGGTTTCGTACTGTGGGCTGAATCAAGTTCGACTGGAGCCAATTGTCCAGTCGGCCAACCACTGTTACAAGTGCCGATGGAAGGTTTGGAAAGGAATCATGTTCATTTATTTGCTTGCCAAGTAGTGTTGTGAGAAGAAATGAAGGACAGGTAAATGTCCTTTTAATGTCTCTCATGTATTTTAGGAGTCTTGTTATTTTTCGAAGATTGTTATTTTTGCTGTTCTTGTTTTGCAATATTAGCCAATCAGTATATTCTTTAGGGTTTGACTTTTCGAACGAGTTAGTGGTTCGGTTGCAAACTTCATAGGTGTTAGTGAGATTTCGTTCTTTTACACAGGGAGCTATATCTATTTTTCTTTCTCCTGCGTAGTCGATAGTTATGCAGTGTGAATACTTGCTGACTTTGTCTTGGTAGGTGGAGCTCTTTTTAAACTCTGTATAAAGTTTGTCTAGGTAATCTTTTGCTTCCCAGTTGTCCAGGTGGTCTACGTACACCAGTAAATCAGCATCAAAAGCTGAGCCGGCAATAGGTTTTATTATGGTTTTATGTGCCCAAGAACCCTGGGCTTTGAACTCCAATATATTGGGCTGCCAATCTGACGAGCGTACAAAGTTTTCAATGGCGGTAATGCTGCTTTGCAAATTTTCAAATCTAGTTTTGTTAAGATTAACGGTGTCAGATAGGAAGTTATTGAATAAGTCTGTTTGTGTCATGACTAAGTCCGTTTAATTTATGTGGTAGTGCGATAATTGGTGCTTGTTCGGCTGGTGTTCAAGGATTATGGGGTTCTCGATTCAAATTTGCGCTCTAGTTCCGCAGAGCTATTTATCATGATGTTTTCATGTGAGGATCGGAGCATTCTGTAAAGTTTGTCAGGGATGGGCCAGTCACTTTTTCTCTTGACAAACATCTGATCTTGTATTTTTTCAACAAGTTGTTTCAGCTCTGGCTCGGTCACGCTGTTAGCACTATTTATCGCCTCTGTTACATATTCCAGAAGTCGATTGTTGTTTTCTATAGAGTCTTTGTTAGACTTGTAAGTGGTATAGCCATAGTCGGATATTGGCCCAAGCAAGCCAATGATGTTTGTGAGGATGGATGTTGTTTTTAGGTTTAGGAATAACGAAAAGCATGTTGCGGAGACGAAAATTGTTACTCCGATGATTAAGAGTACTATGTTTACTTTTCCTCTGAGGCTGGAGTCCCAAGATAGACAAGAGTTTTGACAGATTAAAGCCTGCTGTGATTTTGTGAGCTTGTCCGATGTCAAAGAGTACCAATCTCTAAATCGCTGCTTGCCGTGTTTTTTTATTAGCCAATCACCGTGTTTTGTTATATCTGCTATTTGAGCTGGCTTGCCTGCAAGAGGCTGATTCCATTTGAGGTCAAAAAGCTCTCTATCTACTTCGTCCTGGATTTTTGCAGCTTTTTCTTTGCACTCATCTATCTGATCTCCAATGAATAAATTGTTCAGAGTTAAGACTATTATCGAAGCGATCGCAACCCAGCTTGAGATGTCCATCTTATCCACCCCCAAAAACTTTGAAAAAGTTTCAGTGTTAAGGGCTAGAGACAAAAATGTGATTGTTGACATGAGGACGACATTCAGCATCAAAGATGCGTTGTTGAATTTTTTTCCGATCGAATACATGCGTGATGCTGCTGCTATTCGTAATAATATGTGATCTTTATTCTGCACATTTTGTATTGTCATAGAAAATCTCGGTATTCTCGGGCTGTTGAATTCACGTGGTGCAATTAGTGGCGCTTATAAAATATATCAAGTTGGTAGCTTACCTCGGCACGAAGTATGTCCCCAAGCGTCTGCGTAGAAATTTCAACATGAGCATACCGAATCGAAAAAATTAAAGTATTGAAATACAGAGTATAGCTCGTTGATGGCAGAGTGCTAGCGGTGATCAGATTTATTTCGCTCGTCCTATGGTAGGCATAGTGCATTCGCCCCCGATGAAAAAAAGCGCCCGAAGGCGCTTATAGTCAAATCTACACCAACCCCTTCTCCGCCATCGAAAGCGGTATCCCGCTCCCCACGATGAAGTGATCAACCAGTCGTACGTTGATCAGTTGCAGCGCCTCCTTGATTCGCCGTGTCAGGGCGATGTCGGCCATGCTGGGTTCGCTGGATCCGGAAGGATGGTTGTGGCTGATGATGGCTGCAGCAGCATTATGTGCAAGAGCGCGCCTGACAATCTGGCGAGGGTAGATCACGGCTGAATCAACCGTGCCTTGGAACAGCACTTCGAAGGCCAGGGTTTGATGTTTAGTGTCGAGGAAAATGACGGCGAATACCTCATTCTCTTCACTGGCCAGCTTGAACTTCAGGTAAGAGGCGGCCGCTTCGGAGGAGGGGATTTCCGCGTCGCGTGTGAAAAGACGACGATCGAGGATTTGCATCGCCTCCTGGATAATCTCGTTTTCGACAGCGGTGGTGGTTTTTGCTTCGTCCAGGGTTTGGTCAATCAGTGGCAGGTTCATGAGGTGTGCTCCGAGGTGTATGACGGGCAGCACCCCAACTCGTTTTAACCAAAATCCCATATCGTGCTACCTACCGCCTCAATGGTGGCAGGGTCTTGATTTATCGCATTACCCATCAAAACACTGAGCACCTCAGGGGCAGGTGAGTTTCACAGGCGGTGGTGCGCGATACCAAAGAGCCCTGCGCTGGGGGGGCGTGGGTTACGTCATTCAGCTGCTGATCTCTGTCATCGAACCGAAATGCCGTCTTTCATAGGGTTGGTTAGCAATTTCCTGGAGGGAGCACGAGCTTTTGGTTGGTGTGCAGTTTTCTGAGCGCTTGCTTGACGTGCCCTCGACAACGCGACAGCGGAAAATTTGTCGGCGGAGCTGCGAAGGCTCGGCTAGCCAGGGTCATATGAGGGAAAACTGGAAGCGTATGGGTTGTTCCATTTCAGTATGGGAGACATGCTTTTGAGGCCGTCCTTCCTCGTAGTCACCTGATTTTTCAGAGCAGGGTGTCAGGTCGCTTCCCAGCAGGCCTCTCCAAAGGTGAGATATGTTACACAACCTACATATCCGACTATATTGCCTCGCATCCGCCTCTTGGCGCGCAGACGAACAAGCCAAGCGATGATAATCATGCATGAAGAGTTGTTCGACTAATTGATCTCATATGTTTTATCTTCAACGCGAAATATGGTTTTCATTCCTGAGTTCATTAACTGCATTCCCAAATCAAAAGGCATTTCTGCATCATCTGGCATATACGCGACGTATACATCAACATTTTGATAAAAGCATAATCTAACTAGGAAGATACCGAACCTGTCAGGAGCGGTATATTGATAGAAAAAAACATCTTGATTTTCCCCGTGTTTTTCCTTTTCGGTTAACTCCAAGGAGGCCTTGTGTTTTAAAAAGTCTCTAAATATCCTTGCATTGTTATCTGATGAATGTAAAAAACCAAGACTTGCTTTTAAAGTCCCGTGGAACGTTTTTTGGAATTGGTGCCTGTAGAGGCCATGAGCTATATGAGTAAAGCAACTTACGAGTCGCTCGTAATCAGGTGTGCCCCATAAGATGTCAAGGAATTTATTTTCATTTTCAAAACGAATAACCTTTCTTTTAAGGAAAATCCTTTCAAGTAGCCTATAAGAGGATCGCTTTAATGTTCGTTGTATTTTCCCATGATAATGTTCATATCCTATTGAGTTGTTGCCAATAATTCCGGCAATACTTACCATCAAAAATTCATCGTCATTAGATTTTGCGCAATTATGCAGGTCGCATGAAGGCACGGTGATTAGATTAACTCTAAGATTTCTTCCCGTATCCTTGAATTCAGGAAATAAACATTTTGGGGGAACGTGTTCAACTGACGAGGCAGCAGAGTCGCACATATAACATTTTTCTTCAGGCATCTCTAGTCTCCGATTAGTAAAATCTACAAGCCACATCTGTGGCTTGTATTTGTTATCGAGCAGCTTGAAGCAAGATTTCTAATGAAGAGCTCGAAAGGTTTCGTGCTGGCTAGGGCAATTCAGTTAGTTATGGCTCTGATTTAAGTTGCAGGTGACCATTCTCGTAGGCGAAATATCCTACGCCTTCTTCGTATATTTTTTCGGAGTCTTTATGTGGTGGTGTACACTCAACATAAACTCTCAATACAAATCTATTTTGATCTGAAGGATATTTCTGTAATGCGGGTAGTGCGTGAGCAATGCATTCATTGATTTCATCTGCAGGAATATATTCAGATGTGTTAGGGCCAATGGGGCCGCCCCTGTATACAAAGTTATCTTTGTCAACTGTGATAGTTCCATTTCCAGCTGAAATTCTAAGTATGAAGGTTGCTTTGTAGGCTAGGACTGAATTTGTTGCACTCGTATTGTTAATAGATACCTTGGCTCGATCACCATCTGGAGCAACGGTTACACTGACAAGAGGGAAGTGCTGGTATTGCTCAGCTCGTTTTTGAAGCGTGAAGGTTTCACTGGATGCTTTTTGTGCTGCCTTGCGCGCGCCCCAAGCAATCCATGCGGCCCAGAGAGAGATTCCTGTTGTTAACCAATACTTCCACTCCATCACTTCTCCTCGTATTGACGCTAATGCTCGATGCTCTTGGTAGCATGATTACAGCACGTACCGAGCCTGGCAGGGCTTCCTTAATAACCGCAACAATTTACGTTCCGGGCTGTCGCCTACAACCCAGTAATAGCTATAGGCCATGCTATGATTTACGAGTTTAGCTATGTTTGCAACAGATACCTTCTCGTCATGAGTCAGGCCATGGCTGTTTATCTCCGTCATGCAGGGATGGCTCTGATTTATAGTATTAGTCATCAAGAAACTGAGCGCCCTAGGGGCAGGTAAGCACTACCCACGTTTTATGCTGAATACCCAAAAAATCCCTTACTGCCGGAGTTCATAGGATGTGTCATCCAGGTTCTGAATTCAGGCATTAAGTTGAAGTCACGTAATCCCCCGCGCCCGATCAATCCCCTCCGCCACCCGATACGCCGCCTCCAGCTCAGTAATCCCATGCTCCACCATCAGCGCCCGCCGCTCAGCTTTTTCATCCTTCTCCGTCATCCCCAGCGCCAAATAGATGCTCGGCGGCACCACTCGAAACAGGGCTTCGACCTTCTTGGCCAGGACCACGCCCTCTGTGTATTTCCGTGGCTCCTTGCTGGCTGAGAGCAGCAGTTTTTTCTGGGCGTCGGTCAGGCGTTTGAAGCGGGAGATTTCTTCGACTTCGTCCGGGGGCATGGTCAGGCAGAGCCACCACTCGATCATGTTCAGCAGCTTCTTGGCCACGTCGGGGAAGTCCTGCATGTTTTGGGTGGCGATCCAGTACCAGAAGCCGAGTTTGCGCCACATTTTGGTGATCTTGACCGCGTAGGGAGCAACCAGTGGGTTGGTGGTGGTGATGTGGCCTTCGTCGGTCAGGACGATGCCGGGGCGTCCGGAGTGTTGTTCGCGTTCGGCGATGTTGTTGGCGCGGTTGAGCAGTGAGATGTAGGTGATCGCCATCTGCCCTTCGTAGCCTTCCCGGGCGAAGGTGGCCAGGTCGATCAGGGTCACGTCTGCATCTGGCCATGGCGCGGTGGGGGTATTGAACAGCTCGCCCTCAAAGCCCTGGCAGAAGAGTGCCAGGGCCTCGGCCATTTCGGCGGCTCTGTCCCGGCGTTTGTCCGGACGGTCGCTTTGCCTGGATATTTCCACCAGGGCGGCTTTTACATGTTCCGGCAAGGTCTGCACGTTGTCGGTGTGAGTGGCCTGGGCGGCGATCAAGATGGCTTTGTGCCGACGCCTGCGCCGAGAGGATTGAAGGCGACAGAGGTCGTTCCTGGAGTGGTTCCTGCTGTGATCTTTCTGGAGCCGGGCCGCTTTGTCTGGTCCAGGAATGGCGCGCCGAAAGGTATGGATATTGTTTTGGAAACAGGGAGTGGCTGGAGTGAGGACAATGACCCGAATGAGGCCAGGACCAAGCTCATCGAGGTTGCCCGGCAGTACGGCGCCAACGGCGTAGTTAATGTCCAGTTGGAAAAGTACACACAGCATGATGGTGGATCGAATTATCAGTACACGGTTCGTCGCTTCAGTGGCGACTTTGTCATCCTGAAGCAAGTTCGAAGATCCACCGACCCGGCGCGAATATCACGATCCCGACGAGATATGCAGGCGGTTCAAGCCTGGTGGGAAAAGCGCAATGCTTCTAACCCAAACGACTCCGACCAGGTGTTGCCGGACGCAAGCTGGGGCATGCTGATTCCAAAGGGCATCAAATATGCGTTGTCGGGCGTCTGGCGTTGGGTAAAAACGACAGGATAACGGTGGGGCTTGGATCGGTTGTAACAGCGTCACAGCTCAGCTGTGGTTTCCGGGGCTGTGACAGTGTCACAGGTCGCTTGGGTCTCTTGGACTGCAGCACTGCCATAAGCCAATCGATTCTAGGTTGGCGAGAGTTTTCACAATGTTTTTGGAGTGATTCTTGGTCGAAGATCCCTCAGTTCAGGTCGCTTGGTCAGGGCAATGGTGATCCATGCCAATATGAAGTTGTCGCAGCGTA
Organism: Pseudomonas sp. Pseusp88; assembly: GCF_047303955.1. Classification (NCBI taxonomy): domain Bacteria; kingdom Pseudomonadati; phylum Pseudomonadota; class Gammaproteobacteria; order Pseudomonadales; family Pseudomonadaceae; genus Pseudomonas; species Pseudomonas sp. Pseusp88. Next base: position 190,258 of record NZ_JBGLYM010000009.1, read on the forward strand.
TACAAGATGAGGCCCCATTGCCTGTTTCATTCCAGCAGCCACAGCGCAGATCTCTGAGACCGTCGACAGGCATGCCATGGAGGTCGGATAGATGTTTCAATATTTGTTCGTGGCTTGCGCTGAGCAGCCAGATTTCGGTTTGATGCTGGAGTTGATGCAAAACATGTTCTTTTGTAGGGAGATATGACGGCATAAGAATCGCTCCTGTTTATCCAAGATTGGCAGGGCGATATGTAGGGTTCAACAGCAAAATCTCATTAGGGAAGAGGGAGTTTCTATGCAGTACACGCTTGTCAGGATCGATTTCTTCAGTGGCGAGAAATGTGGCGTTTGCCCAAAGCCTTTGACCTCTGGAAAGGCACGAGTACTGGTCGATGAAGCCGGGAACGAGGTTTTTGTCGGCCCGGTCTGTGCGCAAAATAAGGCGGTGAATGGAAAGGCGAAAGTTCCTGATTTGACGGCGGCAGCCTGGGATCCTGACGCTGTGCTTTCGGGAGGGGGCGCTAAAACTACCGCTGGGTCATCAAGTGCAGTCGGTGCTAGCCAACCTGACAATAGTGATCGGGTTCGAGCGGAAAGCTATTTGCTACTCCGTACGGAAAAACTGCCCAGCTATGAGGGAATGTCCTATGGGAAGCTGGCTGATTTGCATCGGCAATATCTCTCTGAAGGCCTCACAGACAATGATGTGAAATACCTCTTGAATTTGATGGCCAAAGTCCAGACCGCAAGACCCGAATATAGCTATCGAAATCTTCAGGCAATTTATGCGTGCGATTTCTGGATCAAGCGCTTTCTCGCTCAGGACGCCAGCGATTTTATTGCGAGTTTGCAAACGTACTTGAAGACCCATCTTGCTTTGACGCCGGGCCAGATCGGCGGTTTGAACAAATGGTTCAACAATCAACCGGGTATGATCTCCATCAAGCCCGAAGCGTTTGCGTTTGATCCTTCGAAGAAATAGGCACCTCTATCCCGGAGCTGTGACAGTGTCACAGGCCAACTCGGTCTCCGGAGCTGTGACAGTGTCACAGGTCAATCGGTCTCCGGGGCTATGACAGTGTCACAAGTCAGCCCGGTCTCTGGCGCTGTGACAGTGTCACAGGTTACTTTGGTCTCCAGAGCTCACGGCCACAGCTCATTCGATATCACTTCCCGTCAGCCACGCGTACCCCTCAACTCAGGCAACAGATTTACCAGCGTTGCTTGCGCCAGGCTTCGAATTTCCGTATCGGGATGACGGACCGCCTCTGCAACCAGTTCCGGGTAATTCGGGTCCACATCCAGGACCTGCTGGACGGTAGCGGACTCGTCATAGAGCCCGTAAATCCGCTGCCCCTCGGACCCTTGGCCACATTGCACAAGCCAACGGCTGAGTCGCAGCCGGAGGATCATGTTGGTCACTTGTTCGAAGTCTTTTGTCGGTGTTCCGGCCAGTAAGCTGGCCAGTTGTTCCGAAGCGTCGATATTGGTCACCCGGTGTTGGTGGCTGAGCAGTTTGATCAGCATCCAGCCGATTTTGTCGTCGTTTTTCAAATGCTCCGAAGCGATCAGCCGCCGTGGGATGGCTTCCATCGGGTTGCCGAAAAATATCAGGCCGCCGATGTCCTGTTGTGCGTGACTTCCCATGATTACTTTTCTCCGGGGTGGGGAGGGTTATCCGGGCGCACTCGCCCGAGTTGTTCGTGGATCGACCGCAGGATCGCGCTGACGTCCACGGGTTCGGTCGTGGCCGATTTCTCAGGAGGTGCGGTCGAGGGTGTCGGCTTGGGTGGCCGCAGTGGATGCGACGTTGGGATGTGGTTCGGCGGGCTTGCACGTGACGAATTCGTCCCGGGCGTCTGGGTGATTTTCAGACCGCCTATCCGGGCTTTTTCGATCAGGCCCAGCACGTACCCGGTCATATTGCGAATGCCGGATTTGCGGGCTGCAGCCTCGTCGAGAATGGCCTGGTGAAGCTCGGGCGGCACCGGCTGCAGGTGATGGCTGATCGTGGTTTGTTCGTCGAGGCTCAGGGTCAGCTTCGACCAGGCCAGGGAGGGCGGGCTGGTGGAAATCGGGTTTCGCTGCCCGCGCTCGCGCGTTGTTTGTACGTTTTTACAAACAGATGTTTGTATTGTACGTACTGTATATGAGTTCGATTTTCGAACTCTGGGAGCATCCCCAATGGAATCAACTGAGTTCGAATCTGTAACTGAACCCCTAACAAAATCGAACTCTGTGGAATTTCCATGAGTTCGAATTTCGTTTTCACTGAGTTCGATATTCGAACCGGGTTCTACCCCGTGAGTTCGAATTTCGACAGGCGCCTGGCTCGGGTTCGAATTTTTTTTTCGTTCGTGAGTGAGCAGGCTATGGTCCTTCAGCCGCTCCTGAAATTGCCCTATCTGCGTCATGAGGTGCTGAGCACTTTGATCGACGATCAATTCCTGAAAGACAATTTCCGCAACCTTACGCACTGACTGGTGGCCGTGGCTCCGACATTTTTTCACGAAGCTGATGTAGCCCGCGTCGAACCGAGAAGCATCGACAATCGAGACCGGCTCATCGTGCAGTGAATAGATATTGCCGACCATTCGCCCGTTCAACGTATTACGGGCCTGGTGGCACAGGGTTATCGTTTTCCGACATATGCCCGGTCAGTGCTTTGATATCTCCCACTCAGGGTCGGAACAGGCAGTGAATCCGGTAGAAACGCTCGTCCCGGGTTTCCTTCCATAGCTCGTTGAGAATCTTCAGGCGGGTGTTGCCGCCATTGTCGATGACAAACTCGGTCTCGCCGGGGCGCCGTGAAACGGTGGGTGTGTCGTCTAATCCCCGGGCGCGAATCGAATCCTTGATCTCTTCGTATTTGGGATTCTGTCTTTGCCGAGGGTTGAGTTCGTAAGGACGTAGCACCGAAATCTGCGCTTTGACGCAGGCGATCGACGCTGGCAAACAATGCCAGTGTGCCGCAGCTGAATTCCCGGGCCGAGAGCATTTCCGGGACCAGGGGTGACAGCGCCAGATCGGATGCGACCAAGGCCATTTCCACCGTAACGGCCGACGTACCCTTGGTGTCGATAATCACCAGGTCGTACTCGGGCAGGCGTTTGAGCAACGATCGCAGCCGCAACCGCCCGTCGGGCGCATGCAGTAGCAGGGTTTCCAGCTGGTTGTGCGGATCATTGGACAGAATGATGTCCAGGCCCGGGATATTGGTGTGGGAGATGATTTCGTCTGGTGTGGTCGTGCTGTGCACCAATAGATCGAAGGTGCCGCCGCGCGCTTGATAATCGAGAGGGAAATAACTGCTGAGGGTAGGTTGACCATCAAGGTCGATAACAAGGGTTTTCAAGCCTGCATCGGCAGTAAGACCGCCAAGATTGGCTGCCGTTGTGGTTTTGCCCACACCGCCTTTGGAAGCTGCAACAGAAATGACTTGCATGACACTCGCCTCGTTTCGATGAAAAACGAGATTTCGTGTGTAAGGTCAATTTGGTGATGTGATCGAGAGATCAGGTACTGCGGGGAGTGTATCGTGCTGCTTTGTATGGTGCCGGCACCAGGAGTCGAACCCGGGACCTACTGATTACAAGTCAGTTGCTCTACCAACTGAGCTATACCGGCGTAATGGGCGCTGAGTATATAGAGTCTTGGCTGCTTGTAAACCCTAGATGACTGATTACGCTCAAAAAAAATCGCTGTGGGTGGTTAAGGGGCCGGGGAGGTGGAGGTGGGTCCCTGATGTACCGTGTCGGGGCTGCTCGCCAACGAGTTGGCGCCGATCTGATCGCGTCTTGCCAGATATGCCGCGTCAGGCCTGACCGCAGCAATTCAGTTATCTAAGGTGGTGGTTGCTTCGCGGGCAAGCCTCGCTCTTGTCAATAACGACACAACTATCTGAATTTAAATGATATTTGTAGAAGTCAGCTTGCTGGTGATGACGTCAGGTCAGTCACTGACGCCATGCGAGCGCTTCGCACTCGATCGCCAGCAAGCCGGCTCCTACAGGTCCTGTGTTTGCTGCGCGACAGCGTAGTGTCAGGGACGCCGCGGCAGCTTCTACGGAACAACGTTCAACCGGTTGGTTTAACCCCGCTGCCACAGCGCGTAATACACCTGCCCGGCCTTTTTCTCGCGGTGCAGGCGCCAGTTGCCTGGCAGGCCGGTGGTGGAGGGTGGGGTTTCGCTTTCGGTGTAGATCCAGGCGTTTTCCTTGAGCCAGCCGTGGCTTTCCAGCAGGGTGCAGGCGCTGGCCAGCAGGCCCTGGTGGAAGGGCGGGTCGAGGAAGACCACATCGAAAGCTTCGGCCGGGGCGGTTTCCAGGTGGCGCAGGGCGTCGGTCTGGGCGATCTGGCCAGTGGTGCAGTTGAGCAGGGCCAGGTTCTGTTTCAGGCTGGCAACGGCGGCGCCGCTGTTGTCCAGGGCCAGGCCTTTGCTGGCGCCACGGGACAGGGCTTCGAAGAATAACGCGCCGCTGCCGGTGAAGACGTCGAGCACGTGGGCCCCGGCAATGTGCGCGGCAAGCCAGTTGAACAGGGTTTCGCGCACGCGATCAGGCGTCGGGCGCAGGCCCGGGGCGTCGGGGAAGGTCAGGCGACGGCTGCCCCATTCGCCTCCGATGATGCGCAGTTGGCCCAGGCCGTTATGGCTCTTTGGGCGTGGATTGGCCATTAGTGCTCCGGAACCCCGAGAGGTTGTTCAGCAGGTCTGTCGGTGGGCGGCGGCAAGGGTTTCTGCGGCACGGTCGGACCGGCCGTGACGATGACCATCTTGTCGGCGCTCAGGTGTTTGTTCATGACCTCTTTGATCTGCTCGATGGTGACGTCCTGGGACTTGTTCATGAAGTCCTCGAGGTAGGTCAGCGGCAGGTCATAGAAGCCGATGGCGCCCAGTTGCCCGACGATGTCGCTGTTGCTGGCGGTGGACAGCGGGAAGCTGCCGGCCAGTTCGCGCTTGGCGTCGTCGAGTTCTTTCTGGGTCGGGCCGTTGGCGAGGAAGTCGCGCAGGATGTCCTTGACCAGTTTCAGGGTGCCTTCGCTTACGTCGGCGCGGGTCTGCAGGCTGATCATGAACGGGCCTTGCACGCGCATCGAGGTGAAGCCCGAGGACACGCCGTAGGTCAGGCCGCGCTTTTCCCGCACTTCGGTCATCAGGCGGCTGCCGAAACCGCCGCCGCCGAGGATCGAGTTACCCATGTTCAGGGCCGGGTAGTCGGGGTCGTTACGTTCGATGCCGAGTTGCGCCAGCATCAAGTGAGTCTGCTTGGAAGGAAACTCGATATGGCTCTCACCGAAGGCCGGGGTGCCGGGCTCGGCGAGCTTGGGCATGGCCGGGCCTTTGGGCAGGGCGCCGGAGACCTGGGCGGCGATGGCCTGGGCTTCGTCGCGGGACAGGTCGCCGACCAGGGCGATGACCACGTTACCCGCGGCGTAGGCCTTGGCGTGGAAGGCCTTGAGCTGGGCCAGGGTGATCGGCGGAATGCTCTTCTCGGTGCCTTCGCTTGGATGGCCATACGGGTGGTTCCCGTACAGTTTGCTGAACAGTTCTTTACCGGCGAGGGAGCCGGGGTTCTGTTTTTGGTACTCGAAGCCGGTCAACAGCTGGTTTTTGATCCGCGCCAGGGAGTCGGCGGGGAAGGTTGGCTTGCCGGTGACTTCTTCAAACAGTTTCAGCGCCGGTTCGCGCTTGTCCACGGCACTCAGGCTGCGCAGCGAGGCCACGGCCATGTCGCGGTAGGCGCCGTTGCCGAATTCAGCGCCGAGGCCTTCGAAGCCTGCGGCGATGGCGCCGACGTCCTTGCCTTTGACGCCTTCATTAAGCATGGCGTTGGTCAACACGGCGATGCCGGGGGCGTTCTGGTCCTGGCTGCTGCCGGCGGCGAAGGTCAGGCGCAGGTCGAACATCGGCAGTTCGTGGGCTTCGACGAACAGCACCTTGGCGCCCTCGGCGGTGTTCCAGGTCTGGATATTCAGGCTGCGGCGGGCCGGAGCCTTGCTGTCGAGTTCCTTGAGGGACACCAGGTTGCTGCCGCGCTCGGCTTTTGCGGCGGGGGCCGCAGTGGCGGCTTCAAGGGCGGCAGGGGCCGGGGCTTCGTCGGCCAGCAGCGGCTGGGTGATCAGGGCGCCAGTGATCAGCAGGCCCAGTAGCGTGCGCTTACTCATGGGCTTTCTCCTCAGGCAGAACGTGCGCAACGCTGAGGCGCTCACGGGTGAAGTAAGTGCGGGCGGCCAGCTGGATATCGGCCGGGGTTACGCTTTGCAGGTCGGACAGTTCGTTGTCGATCTGTTTCCACGACAGGCCGATGGTTTCCAGCTCGCCGATGGTGCTGGCCTGGCTGGTGATGGAGTCACGCTCGTAGACCAGCCCGGAAATCACCTGGGCGCGTACGCGTTCCAGTTCTTCACTGGTCGGCGGCTTGGTTTTCAGCTCGTTGAGCAGGCCCCAGATACCGGCTTCGACGTCGGCCAGGGTTTTCTTTTTCTGAGTGTTGGGCGAGGCGCTGATCATGAACAGGCTGTCGCCGCGGGTGAAGGCGTCGTAGCTGGACGAGGCGCCGGAGACCACTTCCGAGCCGCGTTCCAGGCGGCTGGAGATGCGCGCGCTGTAGCCGCCGTCGAGAATGGCCGAGATCAGGCGCAGGGCGTTGACCGAACGCGGATCGGTGGCGGTGGTCAGGCTTGGAACGTTGAAGCCGTACAGCAGGCTTGGCAACTGGGTCTTCACATGCACGGTGATGCGCCGTTCGCCCGGTTCAGGCAGTTCCAGGGGCTTTTTCGCCGGTGGGACGTCGCGGCGCGGGATGGCGCCGAAAAAGCGCTCGGCCAGGGCCTTGACCTCGTCCGGCTGCACGTCGCCGACGACGACCAGGGTGGCGTTGTTCGGCACGTACCAGGATTCGTACCAGTGGCGCAGTTCCTCGACCTTCATGCGGTCCAGGTCGGCCATCCAGCCGATGGTCGGCGTGTGGTAACCGCTGGCCGGGTAGGCCATGGCCTTGAAGCGCTCGTAGGCCTTGGCGCCGGGCTTGTCGTCGGTGCGCAGGCGGCGCTCTTCTTTAATGACTTCGATTTCCCGGCTGAACTCGTCGGCGGGCAGCTTGAGGTGGGCCATGCGGTCGGCCTCCAGCTCAAAGGCTACGCTGAGGCGGTCGCGGGCCAGGACCTGGTAGTAGGCGGTGTAGTCATCGCTGGTGAAGGCGTTTTCTTCGGCGCCCAGGTCACGCAGGATCAGCGAGGCTTCGCCGGGGCCGGCTTTTTCGCTGCCCTTGAACATCATGTGCTCAAGAGCGTGGGACAAACCGGTCTGGCCCGGGGTTTCGTAGCTGGAGCCGACCTTGTACCAGATCTGCGAGACCACCACTGGCGCGCGGTGGTCTTCACGCACAACCAGCTTGAGGCCGTTGTCCAGGGTGTATTCGTGGGTGGGTTGCGGGTCGGCGGCCATTACGGTCATGGGCAGGCAAAGTGTGCCGAGCAGCAGGCCAGCGGCGCGGCGGGCTAGAGCATTCATTCGTATTTTGAACCTGTAAGACGGCCTGCTTGAACTTAGCGTCGGCGGGCGCGGGGGTGTTAGGATACTGGTCCGTTCGATCCGGGACCACGGCTGAAATGCCTTGAAAGGCCCGATGAACATTAAATTTGCTCGAATCGATGCGAAACACTACAGGCTTGTGCGAACAAGCGGTGCTAAACGCAGTCTGTTTTGCATGTCAGAATTTTCCGAGGCGCCGCTCTGGCGCATCGCTACCGTGAGATAGCCGTCCTCCATGTTTGGTTCCAACGACGACAAGAAGAACCCAGCCCCGGCTGGCGAGAAAAAAGGCCTGTTCGGATGGCTGCGCAAGAAGCCGCAGGAAACCGTCGCCGAACAACCCCCACAAGCTCCCGTTGCCGCCCCTGAGCCGGTTGTTGCGCCGACTGCTCCGGTTGTTGCCGAAGCGCCGGTCGCACCGGTTGCTGCCCCGGAGACGAGTGTTGTGCCGCCAACGGCTGAGTCGGTGCAACCGGGTGCTCCCGCCGCGCAGCCCTGGTTGACTCTGCCGGTCGCCGAAGAGCCGGTGGCTCTGGTGGACGAGCAAGTAGCCCATGTCACTCCGTCGATTCCGGCCCCGGCATCCGAGCCTGAGCCTGAACTGTCACGTATCGATGTGCCGATGGCCGAGCCTGAGTCGGCGATCATTCCGCAAGCGGTTGCGCCTGCTCCAGAGCCCGAGCCGGTCGTTGTGCCTGCTCCGGTCGTTGCTCCGGCCCCGGTTGCCGCTCCGGTAGCGCCCGCGCCTGTCGCCGCGCCGCCGGTGGTCGCGCCGGTAGTCGAAGCCCCGGCTGCCGTGGTTGCACCAGCACCTGCCGCCGAACCGACCAAGGCTGGTTTCTTCGCCCGCCTCAAGCAGGGTCTGTCGAAAACCAGCGCAAGTCTCGGCGAAGGCATGGCCAGCCTGTTCCTGGGCAAGAAGCTGATCGATGACGAACTGCTTGAAGAGCTGGAAACCCGCCTGCTGACCGCCGACGTCGGTGTCGAGGCCACGGGGGTGATTATTCAGAGTCTGACCCAGAAGGTCGCCCGCAAGCAGCTGGCCGACAGCGACGCGCTGTATGCCTCGTTGCAGGCTGAGCTGGCGGCGATGTTGCAACCGGTGGAGCAACCGCTGGTCATCGATACTTCGCGTCGGCCATTCGTGATTCTGGTCGTTGGCGTCAATGGTGCGGGCAAGACCACCACCATCGGCAAGCTGGCCAAGAAGCTGCAGCTCGAAGGCAAGAAGGTCATGCTGGCCGCCGGCGATACCTTCCGCGCCGCTGCCGTCGAGCAATTGCAGGTCTGGGGCGAGCGTAACCAGATCCCGGTGATCGCCCAGCACACCGGCGCCGATTCCGCGTCGGTGATCTTCGATGCCGTGCAGGCCGCCAAGGCCCGTGGCATTGATGTGCTGATCGCCGACACCGCCGGTCGCCTGCACACCAAAGACAACCTGATGGAAGAGTTGAAGAAGGTTCGCCGGGTCATCGGCAAGCTCGACGCCGACGCGCCCCACGAAGTGTTGCTGGTGCTGGACGCTGGCACCGGGCAGAACGCCATCAATCAGGCCAAGCAATTCAACCAGACGGTCCAACTGACCGGCCTGGCCCTGACTAAACTCGATGGCACGGCCAAGGGCGGGGTGATCTTTGCCCTGGCCAAGCAGTTTGGTCTGCCGATTCGGTATATCGGGGTGGGCGAGGGTATTGACGACCTGCGCACCTTCGAGGCCCAGCCCTTTGTCCAGGCTCTGTTCGCGGAGCGGGAGCGCCCATGATTCGTTTCGAACAGGTCGGTAAACGCTATCCGAATGGTCATGTCGGTTTGCACGAACTGAGCTTTCGAGTGCGGCGTGGTGAGTTCCTCTTTGTAACCGGCCACTCCGGTGCCGGTAAAAGTACGCTGTTGCGCCTGTTGCTGGCGATGGAGCGCCCGACCACCGGCAAGCTGCTGCTGGCCGGGCAGGACCTGGGCCAGATCAGCAATGCACAGATCCCTTTCCTGCGTCGGCAGATCGGCGTGGTATTCCAGAACCACCAGTTGCTGTTCGATCGCACGGTGTTCAATAACATCGCGCTGCCGTTGCAGATCCTCGGCCTGTCCAAGGCCGAAATCACCAAGCGTGTCGATTCGGCCCTGGAGCGCGTGGCGCTGTCGGACAAGGCCGAGTTGTACCCTGGCGACCTGTCCACCGGCCAGCAACAGCGTGTCGGTATTGCCCGTGCCATCGTGCATCGCCCGGCCTTGCTGCTGGCCGACGAACCTACGGGCAACCTTGACCCGCGTCTGGCGGCGGAAATCATGGGCGTCTTTGAAGATATCAACCGTTTGGGCACCAGTGTGCTGATCGCCAGTCACGACCTGGCACTGATCGCCCGCATGCGCCATCGCATGCTGACCCTGCAACGTGGTCGCCTGATCGGTGACGGGGAGGCCGGGGTATGAGTGCTACACGCAGTCCAAAAGTGTCGGAACGAGTGGCGCCCAAGGCCGCTGACCCGGTGCCGCCGAAGAAAAAACAACGCCACGACCACGACGATGACGGCCCGGATTTCAGCACCCTGGTGGCGGCCTGGCTGGAAAGCCATCGTTCCAGCCTGCTGGACAGTCTGCGTCGCCTGGGCAAGCAGCCGATCGGCAGTTTTTTTACCTGCCTGGTGATGGCTATCGCCCTGAGCCTGCCCATGGGGTTGTCGTTGCTGTTGAGCAATGTCGAGCGTCTGGGCGGTTCCTGGCAGCGCGCGGCGCAGATTTCCCTGTACCTCAAGCTTGATGCCAGCCCGGCTGAAGGCACCAAGCTGCGTGATGACATCAAAGCGATCCCCGGCGTTGCCGACGCTGAATATGTCAGCAGCGACGACGCGCTCAAGGAGTTCCAGCAGCAGTCGGGCCTGGGCGAGGCGCTCAAGGAGCTGCCGCAGAACCCGTTGCCGGGTGTCGTGGTGGTCACGCCGAACGAAGTTGACAAGCCCGCGTTAGAGGCGTTACGTACGCGTCTGGCAGAAATGCCCAAGGTGCAGCAGGCACAACTGGATCTGGTCTGGGTCGAGCGTCTGGCAGCGATTCTCAAGCTGGGCGACCGCTTTGTATTTGGTCTGACTGTGCTATTGGTTTTGGCGCTGCTGTTGGTGATCGGTAACACTATTCGCCTGCACATCGAAAACCGTCGCACCGAAATCGAAGTGATCAAGCTGGTCGGCGGTACCGACAGCTATGTGCGCAGGCCCTTCCTTTATATGGGCACGCTGTATGGCCTGGGGGCGGGATTGCTGTCCTGGGGCGTTCTGGCTTATGGCTTGAACTGGCTCAACGGCGCTGTTGTCGAACTGGCAGGCTTGTACGGCAGTGATTTTTCCCTGACGGGTGTACCTGCGGCAGATGGTCTCTCGCTCTTGCTTGGGGCGGTCCTGTTAGGGTATATCGGTGCATGGATTGCGGTGGCTCGCCACCTTAGAGAGCTGGCACCTCGGTAAAAAATGCTATTGATACACATTCAACTATTGACTTTTTCAGCTTAAGGGAACTTGTTTCGCGGTTCCCGGTCAATTTCGCAGTGCTGAACTGCACGAGTCATGTGAGTCGGAGGTTTTTTCGTATGACCACTTCTTTGCAACCTGCTTATGCCTTAGTCCCGGGTGCGAACCTGGAAGCCTATGTGCACACGGTCAACAGCATTCCATTGCTGACCCCTGAGCAGGAGCGTGAACTGGCTGAGAGTCTCTATTATGAGCAGGATCTGGGGGCGGCTCGGCAGATGGTTCTCGCCCACCTGCGTTTTGTCGTGCACATCGCACGCAGTTATTCCGGTTACGGCCTGGCCCAGTCTGATCTGATCCAGGAAGGTAACGTCGGCCTGATGAAGGCAGTGAAGCGCTTCAACCCGGAAATGGGCGTGCGCCTGGTTTCCTTCGCGGTCCACTGGATCAAGGCGGAAATCCACGAGTTCATCCTGCGCAACTGGCGCATCGTCAAGGTCGCCACGACCAAGGCCCAGCGCAAGCTGTTCTTCAACCTGCGCAGCCAGAAGAAGCGTCTGGCCTGGCTGAACAACGAAGAAGTGCATCGCGTGGCCGAAAGCCTCGGTGTCGAGCCCCGTGAAGTGCGCGAGATGGAAAGCCGCCTCACCGGTCAGGACATGGCCTTCGACCCGGCTGCCGAAGCCGACGACGACAGCGCGTTCCAGTCTCCAGCCAACTACCTGGAAGACCACCGCTACGACCCGGCTCGCCAGTTGGAAGACTCCGACTGGACCGACAACTCCACCGCCAATCTGCATCAGGCGCTGGAAGTGCTCGACGAGCGCAGCCGTGACATCCTCTACCAGCGCTGGCTGGCAGAAGAAAAAGCCACGCTGCACGACCTGGCGCAGAAGTACAACGTCTCCGCCGAGCGTATTCGTCAGCTGGAAAAGAGCGCGATGAACAAGCTCAAGTTGTCGATTGCCGCTTAAAAAAACGCCCCGATCTTCGGGGCGTTTTTTTGTCTGGTGTCATCGCTGTCTTGAGGGGGATCCGCCCCGTCTTCGACGCCCGCGCTGTCGAGCAGCAAGCACTTGCCGGGCGCGAGAGAGAATTCTTTGGGAGCGAATTCATTCGCGAAGAGGCCAGGACATACAATGCACTTCTATCGCCTGGAATATCGTCTTCGCGAATAAATTCGCTCCCACAAGGTCCGGCGTCATGTTCAAAACTTGCGGCTGTGATTCAGGCTCGCCAGATAATCATCCCCACCCAACTGCCGCATCTGCTGGCGAATCCAGGCGGCGCGATTGGCGACGTAGCTGTCCGGCCGGCTGGCACTCCATTTGCGCGGGTTGGGCAGCACGGCGGCGAGTTGGCTGGCCTGTTGCGCCGACAGCTGGCTGGCGTTGATATGGAAGTGATGCTCGGCCGCCGCCTGGGCGCCGAACACGCCGTCGTCCCATTCGACGCTATTGAGATAGACCTCGAGAATCCGTTGCTTGGACCACAGCGTCTCGATCAGCACAGTAAACCAGGCCTCCAGACCCTTGCGAACGTAGCTGCGCCCGGACCACAGAAAGAGGTTCTTCGACACCTGCTGGCTCAAGGTACTGGCGCCGCGAATCGAGCCGCCCTTTTCGTTGTGCAGCACGGCGGCCTGGATGGCATCGACATCAAAACCCCAATGCTCGGAGAATTTCTGGTCCTCACCGGCAATCACGGCGATTTTCAGCTCGTTGGAGATCTTGTCCCACGGCTGCCAGGTACGTTGCAGATCAATAGGCGTGCCGTCTATCCATGATTCAATCTTGCGCTCGACCATCAGCGCCGAACCCGGCGGCGGCACCCAGCGCAGGGCCAGGACCAGCAAAAAGCTGCCTACGGCGAACCATTTCAGCAGGATGAAGAGACGTCGAAAGAGATTACGCTGCATAAGAGATGGCTTGGCCGAACCCGTTGAGCGGGCCATTATACAGACCGTGTGTCATTGAACGATTTTTGACTGGAGTCCCTGATGCTTCGTAGTTATCTGATGCTGGCCGCTTTCTTCGGCTTTACCGGCGTGGGCCTCGGCGCGTTTGCCGCCCATGGCTTGAAAGAGCGGTTGAGCGCGGAGTATCTGGCGATCTTCCAGACCGGTGTGCTCTATCAGCTGATTCACGCCCTGGCCCTGTTCGGCGTGGCCCTGCTCGCGGCGCAGGTGCCAGGCCGGTTGGTCAACTACGCGGGCATCGCCTTTACCCTGGGGATCGTGCTGTTTTCCGGCAGCCTGTACATGCTGACCCTGACCAGCGTCGGCAAGCTGGGCATCATCACTCCGTTCGGCGGCCTGTGCTTTCTGGTTGGGTGGGCGTTTCTCGGGATTACCGCCTGGCGTCTCGGCGGCGTTTGAGCCTCGGCTCGCGGCATAGACGAATGGCGTGGCTTTGCCTTGGTCATCCCGACTGATCGGGCTAGAATGCTCGCCCCTTAAAATGATGGCTGCCATTCGCATGCGCATTCAGTTGAACGGTGAACCTTTCGAGCTGCCCGAGGGCGAGACAGTCCTGGCATTGCTGGCCCGCCTGGACCTGACCGGACGTCGGGTCGCGGTCGAGCTGAACCTGGATATCGTGCCGCGCAGCCAGCATGAGTCCACGACTCTCAAAGAAGGCGATCAGGTCGAAGTGGTCCACGCCATCGGCGGCGGCTAGCCCCGGCGAGCGGCCCCCGTTCCCGACGATCGATCCAATCTGCTTGAACCTCAACCCTGAAGAGGATTTCCGATGAGCAACGTTCGCAGCGACAAGCCGTTTACCCTGGCTGGCCGGACTTTTGAGTCGCGCCTGCTGGTAGGCACCGGCAAGTACATCGACATGGAACAGACCCGCCTGGCCATCGAGGCCTCCGGCGCCGAGATCGTCACCGTGGCCGTGCGTCGTACCAACCTGGGCCAGAACCCGGGTGAGCCGAACCTGCTGGACGTCCTGCCGCCGGATCGCTACACCATCCTGCCGAACACCGCCGGCTGTTTCGACGCCGTCGAGGCTGTGCGCACCTGCCGTCTGGCCCGTGAGCTGCTCGATGGCAAGAACCTGGTCAAGCTGGAAGTCCTGGCTGACCAGAAGACCCTGTTCCCCAACGTGATCGAAACCCTCAAGGCTGCCGAAGTGCTGGTCAAGGACGGTTTCGACGTGATGGTCTACACCAGCGATGACCCGATCGTCGCCCGCCAGCTCGCCGAAATCGGCTGCATCGCGATCATGCCCCTGGCTGGCCTGATCGGCAGCGGCCTGGGGATCTGCAACCCGTACAACCTGCAGATCATCCTTGAAGAAACCAAGGTGCCGGTGCTGGTCGATGCCGGTGTCGGCACGGCGTCCGACGCGACCATCGCCATGGAGCTGGGCTGTGAAGCGGTGCTGATGAACTCGGCCATCGCTCACGCACAGCAGCCGATCATGATGGCCGAAGCCATGAAACACGCGGTCATCGCCGGTCGCATGGCGTACCTGGCCGGCCGCATGCCGAAAAAACTCTATGCCAGCGCATCCTCGCCGCTGGATGGTCTGATCCGCTAAGGTAGGCCGGTGTAGGAGCTGCCGAAGGCTGCGATGGTGCGCGCAGCGGGCCCGAAATGTCGGGTCACGCCCTGAAGGTCCTGTGGACTTTATCGCAGCCTTCGGCAGCTCCTACCAGATGTCGCATTCAATTCAGATAGTTATGTTGTGTTTGATAAGAGCCCGTTGATGACTGATTCGCACGTTCCGCACCCCGAGTTGCCTGAAGCCGAAGAAGGCCAGGAACGCCAGCACCGCCGCATCAAGAGTTTCGTGATGCGCGCCGGTCGCATGACCGAAGGCCAGCAGCGCGGCCTGGACCAGGGGCGTCCGCTGTTCGTCCTGCCTCTGGCCGATGCGCCGGTGGATTTCGATCAGGTGTTCGGGCGCTCGGCGCTGCGGACCCTGGAAATCGGCTTTGGCATGGGCCACTCCCTGCTGGAAATGGCTGCTGCGGCGCCGGATCAGGACTTTATCGGGGTCGAGGTGCACTACCCAGGCGTCGGCGCGCTGCTCAATGGCGTGCTGACTCAGGGCCTGACCAACGTACGGGTCTACGATTGCGATGCGATCGAAGTGCTCAATCGTTGCATTGCCGACAACAGCCTCGATCGCCTGATGCTGTTCTTCCCTGATCCATGGCACAAGAGCCGTCACCACAAGCGCCGTATCGTCCAGCCCGAGTTCGCTGAGCTGGTGCGCAGCAAGCTCAAGGTCGGCGGTGTGCTGCATATGGCCACCGACTGGGAACCCTATGCCGAGTACATGCTGGAAGTGATGAACGTTGCGCCCGGTTATCGCAACCTGGCCGAAGACGGCAAATGCGTTCCGCGCCCGGCGGAACGACCGATCACCAAGTTCGAACGCCGCGGCGAGCGTCTGGGCCATGGCGTCTGGGATTTGAAGTTCGAAAAGCAGGACTGAGCAAAACCTGCTGCACCTGTGGGAGCGGATTCATCCGCGAAGGGGCCAATACATCCAACACATTGGCGGCGTCCGAGATAAAGCTTCGCGAATGAATTCGCTCCCACAGTAGCGCGTGCATATCATCGAATCTGTGGGAGCGGATTCATTCGCGAAGGGGCTGCTCTGGTTTTATAGCAAACATAGAATCTCCCACAGTTCGTTTCACTTCCTGTCCGCCACGACCCCGATCAATATCAACACCACCAACAACACCGGCGCCAGGCTGTAGTTGTTGAACTGGCTCAGGCCGCGCACGATCCAGGGTGTGGCGTAGATCAGCGCCAGGCCGCTGCCGATGGTGCACAGCAAGGCCATGAAAGGCACGCGCAAGGCGCCTGCCAGGCCGCTGATGCGTTGTTCGACCCAACCCTTGAAGTCCGCGCCGAACAACACCAGCAGGCACCCTACCAGGGCCAGGGCGATTTCCGAGAGGTTACTGCGGCTCCAGCGCGAGACGGTGGCCAGGAGGTCGAGTATGAGATCCATGCAAGGTCCTTAGATCAGAAAGTATTGCAGCAAGTCATTGAGGAACAGCTGGCCCTGGGGCGTGGCCACCAGACGGCTCGGATCGGCTTGCAACAGGCCGCGCTGTTCAGCCTGGCGGCGGGCCTGGGCCAGCGAATCGAGGCTTAGACCCGTGCGTTCGCGAAATAATGCAGCCTCGACACCATTTGTAAGACGTAAAGCGTTCATCAGGAATTCGAAGGGTAATTCCTCAAGGCCGAGCAGTTTCTCGCCAGCCTGAAACGCCTTGGCCGGGTTCAGGTAATCCTTGGGTAGGCGAGTCTTCCAGGTGCGCAGGATGCGGCCGTCAGGATGGCTGAGCTTGCCATGGGCACCGGCGCCGATGCCAATGAAGTCACCGAAGCTCCAGTAATTGAGGTTATGCCGCGCAGGCCTGCCCGGTTGGGCGTAGGCCGAGACTTCGTACTGGGCGTAACCGTTATCGGCCAACAACTGCTGACCGGCTTCCTGAATGTCCCAGAGAATGTCGTCTTCGGGCAGCGTCGGCGGCTGATTCCAGAACACCGTGTTCGGCTCCAGGGTCAGCTGGTACCACGACAGGTGCGTCGGCGCCAGGGCGATGGCCTGGCGCAGATCGCCAAGGGCATCGTCTTCGGACTGATCGGGCAGGCCATGCATCAGGTCCAGATTGAAGTTGTCGAAACCGGCCTGACGCGCCATATCGGCGGCACGGATCGCTTCATCGCCGTTATGAATTCGCCCCAGGGCCTTGAGCTTGGCTTCCTGGAAACTCTGGATACCGATGGACAGGCGATTGATGCCCAGCCCGCGATAGGCGCGGAATTTTTCCTGCTCGAAGGTCCCGGGGTTGGCTTCCAGGGTGATTTCGATGTCCTGGGCGAAGCGGATGCGCTGTTCCACGCCCTTGAGCAGGCGGCCCAATGCGGGGGCGCTGAACAGGCTCGGTGTGCCGCCGCCGAAGAAGATCGATTGCAGCTCGCGGCCATAGACGTGGGGCAGATCGAGGTCGAGGTCGGCCAGCAGCGCGTCGACGTACTCCTCCTCCGGTAGCACGGGGCTGGCGGCGTGGGAGTTGAAGTCGCAGTACGGGCATTTGCGCACGCACCACGGGATATGGATATACAGCGACAGCGGTGGCAACAGGGGCAGCGGCTGCCGCGGCGCCTGGGAGGAGAAGCCATCAGCACCGGCAAACAGCGGTTGGGTGTCGGTCATTACAGGCCCAGACGCTGACGCAGGATCGCCATGGCGCGGGCGCGGTGGCTGATCTGGTTCTTTTCTGTCGGGCCGAGTTCGGCGCTGGAGCAATCACGCTCCGGCACCCAGAACAGCGGGTCGTAACCAAAACCATGCTCGCCGCTGGCCGCCGTGAGGATACGGCCGTGCCACAGGCCTTCACAGAGGATCGGCAGCGGATCGTCGGCATGCCGGACCAGGGCCAGGACGCAGACGAACTGGGCGCCGCGCTGCTCTTCGGGCACGTCTTTGAGCGCCTCCAGCAGCTTGGCGTTGTTGGCTGCATCGCCTTTGCCGTCGGCATAGCGAGCCGAATAGATCCCCGGCGCGCCGCCGAGGAAGTCCACGGCCAGGCCGGAATCATCGGCCAGGGCCGGCAGACCGGAGATCCGTGCGGCATTGCGGGCCTTGAGAATGGCGTTCTCGACGAACGACAGGCCGGTCTCCTCGGGCTCGATCTGGCTGAATTCGCCAATGGAACGCAGCTGCACGCTGGCGCCGAGCATGGCCTGGAGTTCCTTGAGCTTGCCAGCGTTGTGGCTGGCCAGGACGAGCTGAGTGAGGTGGGTCATATTGTGTGTCGATGTCCTGGTCGAGGCTGGAAGGCGGCTCCAGCCTGATCGTAAAGATGAGGTGTCGGGGTTCAGATGGCGATCTTGTGGTCTTGCAGGCCGGGGCTGCTGACCCGATAGATGCCGATCTCGCCCAACAGATTAGGCCACAGTTTACTGGCCCAGCCATGACGATGTTGTTGATCCACCGCGAGCCGATCAATGACCCGTGCATCGCGTTCGCGGCACAGCTCTTCGAAGTCCTCGAAGGTGCAGAAGTGGATGTTCGGCGTGTTGTACCAGGTGTACGGCAGGAACTCGGAAACCGGCATGCGGCCCTTGCTCGCCAGGTACCAGCGGCAGCGCCAGTGGCCGAAATTGGGGAAGGTGATGATGCACTGGCGCCCGACCCGCAGCATCTCGTCGAGGATCTTGTCCGGGTAGTGCACCGCTTGCAGTGCCTGGGTCATGACCACGACGTCGAAGCTGTTGCTGGCAAAGTTGCCCAGACCCTTGTCCAGGTCCTGCTCGATGACGTTGACGCCCTTGGCCACGCAGCGGGCAATGTTGTCGGCGTCGTTTTCCAGGCCGTAGCCGGTGACTTGCTTGTGGTCGCGCAGCCAGGTCAGCAGTTCGCCGTCGCCGCAGCCGAGGTCGAGTACCCGGCTGCCGGCAGGGATCCATTCTTGGATGATTTCCAGGTCGGCTCTCATGGTGTCCTCAGAGTGCAATTCGGTTCATGTAGCTGGAGAACGCTTGCAAGTAGCGCGGGATCGGGATCAGGAAGGCGTCGTGGCCCTGAGGCGCATCGATTTCCAGGTAGCAGACGTTCTTCTTCGCCGCCATCAGCGCATCCACCAGCTCGCGCGAGCGCGCCGGGGAGAAGCGCCAGTCGGTGGTGAACGACATCACGCAGAAGTTGGCGGTGGCGTTGGCGAAGGTCGCGGCCAGGTTGTCGTTGAACGCGGCGGCCGGGTCGAAGTAGTCCAGGGCCTTGGTCATCAACAGGTAGGTGTTGGCGTCGAAGCGCCCGGAGAACTCTTCGCCCTGATAGCGCAGGTAGCTTTCGACCTGGAACTCGACGCTGTGGAAGTCGTAGTTGAGCTTTTCGCTCTTCAGGCCACGGCCGAATTTCTCGCCCATGGAGTCATCGGACAGGTAGGTGATATGCCCGACCATCCGCGCCAGCATCAGCCCGCGCTTGGGGATCACGCCGAAGGCCTGGAAGTCGCCGCCGTGGAACTCCGGGTCGGACAGAATCGCCTGACGGGCCACTTCGTTGAAGGCGATGTTCTGCGCCGACAGCTTGGGTGCCGAGGCAATGGCCAGGCAATGGCGCACGCGATCCGGATAGGTGATGGTCCATTGCAGGGCCTGCATGCCACCCAGGCTGCCACCTACCACTGCCGCCCATTGGCCGATGCCCAGGTAGTCGGCCAGGCGAGCCTGGCTGTGCACCCAGTCTTCCACGGTCAATACCGGGAAGTTGGCGCCGAAGGGTTTGCCGGTCTCCGGGTCGACACTGCTCGGGCCGGTGGAGCCGTTGCAGCCGCCGAGGTTGTTCAGGCTGACCACGAAGAAGCGATTTGTATCCAGGGGCTTGCCGGGGCCGATGCAGCTGTCCCACCAGCCGGGCTTGCGCTCGTCGGCGCTGTGGAAACCGGCAGCATGGTGATGCCCGGACAAGGCATGGCAGACGAGCACGGCATTGCTGCGCTCGGCATTGAGCTGGCCGTAGGTTTCATAGATCAGATCGTAGGCTGGCAATGAGCGCCCGCAGGCCAGGGCCAGGGGTTCGCTGAAGTGCGCCAGTTGCGGTGTGACTAGACCGACAGAATCTTTGGGAAAGACCGTGGACATCGACCCTGCTCTCGCTTAAATGAGGCGTAAGTCTAAAGACCGCGGGGGGGAGGGGCAACCAAGGAATTACGGGGCTGGACGTATCGAGTGCTTTCAACCTGTGGGAGCGGATTCATCCGCGAAGGGGCCAGTACATCCAACACATTGGCGGCGTCCGGAATAAAGCTTTCGCGAATGAATTCGCTCCCACAGTAGCGCGTGCATATCGTCGGTTGTGTGGGAGCGGATTCATCCGCGAAGGGGCTGCTGTGGCTTTACAGCAAACATGGAATCCCACAGTTTGCTCCGCAGCGTTATGTCAGATCAACAGGCGCAACACATCAGGCATACCGGTCATGGCCGCCAGGTTGTTGATGACCAGCATATCCAACAGCTTGAGCACCATGAACGCCAGAATCGGTGAGATATCCAGGCCGCCCATGTTGGGCAGGATGCGGCGGAACGGCGCCAGGGCCGGTTCGCAGATCTGGTTGACCAGCTCGGCGCCGGGGTTGTGGCTGCCCGGAGCGACCCAGGACAGGATCACGCTGATGATTAGGGCAAAGAAGAAGATTTTGAAAAACAGCGCGGTCACGCCGATGATCGACCAGACCAGCAATTGCAGCGGAGCACCGGTGGTGTGGTAGGCCAGCAGCAGAGTCAGGGCCATCAGGATCAGTTGCACGATGATTGCCAGGACCAGCGACGACATGTCCAGGCCGAACAGGCTCGGGATGATCCGGCGCAGCGGCTTGAGCAGCGGTTGGGTGGCGCGCACGGCGAACTGGCTCAGGGGGTTGTAGAAGTCGGCGCGCACCAGTTGCAGCACGAAGCGCAACAGCACGATCAGCAGATACAGACTGCCCAGGGTTTGCAGGACGTAAATTGCAGCGGTGTTCAGCCCGATCATCGGTCTGCTCCTCTATGACCTAAGAAATTATTTACCCAGTTGCTCGGCAAGTTCAGCCGAGCGGTGCGCGGCTGCGGCCAGCGCGGTATCGACCAGGGCTTCGAAGCCGCCGGCCTGGAACGCCTTGATCGCAGCTTCCGTGGTGCCAGCCGGTGAAGTGACGCGGCGGCGCAGCTCGGCGGCATCGACATCACTGCCGGTGGCCATCAGCGCCGCTCCCAAAGCGGTTTGCAGGGTGAATTTTTTTGCCACTTCCGGCGGCAGGCCCAGTTTCACGGCGGTCGCGGTCATGGCTTCAATCAGCAGGAAGAAGTACGCCGGGCCGCTGCCGGACACGGCGGTAACGGCATCCAGTTGTTTTTCCTCGTCCAGCCACAAGGCGATACCGACGGCCGAAAGGAGCGTTTCGGCCTGTTCGCGCTGGGTCGCGGTCACTCCAGCCGTAGCATACAGGCCGCTCACGCCCTGGCGCAGCAGCGAAGGCGTGTTGGGCATGCAGCGCACCAGGGGTTGCTGCTCGCCGAGCCAGGTTTTCATGCTGGCGCAGGTGATCCCTGCGGCGATGGAGACAACCAGCTGATTCGGTTTCAGGGACGGCGCCAGGGCCAGGCAGACGTCTTTCATCTTCTGTGGCTTGACCGCCAGCACGATGACGTCTGCGCCTTCGATGGCCTCGGCATTGCTGGCGAACGTGGCAATACCGTGCTCGATGCTGATGCGCTCACGGGTTTCGACGCTCAGGGCGCTGGCGCGGATGGCGGCGGCCTCGACGCCTTGGGCGCGCAGCCCGCCGATCAGGCTGGCAGCCATGTTTCCGGCGCCGATAAAGGCGATACGCGTAGTGCTCATAAAGGGTTCCTTGGCTGAAAGGTCATGGCTGGCCGTAGTCGCGGGCGCCAAACAAGGCTGTGCCGATACGCACCCAGGTGGCGCCTTGTTCGATGGCGGCTTCCAGGTCGTGGCTCATGCCCATGGAAAGAGTGTCCAACGGCAGATTCAAGCTGTCCTGCAGGTTACGTACGGTCGCAAAAGCCGCGCTCTGGGCGGCGCGGTCTTCGGTCGGTTCGGGAATTGCCATCAGGCCGCGCAGCTTCAGATTCGGCAGGGCGCTGATGGCATTGGCCAGGGCAGGCAGATCTTCAGGCGCGCAACCGGACTTGCTGGCTTCGCCGCTGACATTGACCTGAATGCAGATATTCAGCGGCGCCAGCCCGGCTGGGCGCTGCTCGGAAAGGCGTTGGGCGATTTTCAGACGATCCACGGAATGTACCCAGGCGAAGTTCTCGGCGATGGCGCGAGTCTTGTTCGACTGAATGGGGCCGATGAAATGCCAGCACAAGGGCAGGTCGCTTAATTGCGCTTGCTTGCCCAGGGCTTCTTGCAGATAGTTCTCGCCGAAATCCCGCAGGCCGGCGGCATAGGCTTCGCGCAGGGCCTCGGCGGGTTTGGTTTTGCTCACGGCCAGCAGGCCGATGGCGGCAGGATCGCGATGCGCCTTTTCGGCGGCTGCGCGAATTCGTGCGCCGAGCGTTGAAATGTTCGCTGCTATCGTGGACATTGATTTTGCGCCAGCAGGGCTAAAGTCTGCGGCATTCTATGTGATTGAGGAGCTGTATGGATATTACCGAGCTGCTGGCCTTCAGTGCCAAGCAAGGCGCGTCGGACTTGCACCTCTCGGCCGGCTTGCCGCCCATGATCCGGGTCGACGGCGACGTGCGCAGAATCAACCTGCCACCACTGGACGCCAAGCAGGTTCTGGCGCTGATCTACGACATCATGAACGACAAGCAACGCAAGGACTTCGAGGAGTTCCTGGAAACGGACTTCTCCTTCGAAGTGCCGAGCGTGGCGCGCTTCCGGGTCAACGCCTTCAACCAGAACCGTGGCGCAGGCGCCGTCTTCCGGACCATTCCCTCGAAGATCCTGAGCATGGAGGATCTGGGCATGGGAGAAGTGTTTCGCAAGATTACCGATGTGCCCCGAGGCCTGGTTCTGGTGACCGGCCCGACCGGTTCGGGCAAGTCGACGACCCTGGCGGCCATGATCGACTTCCTCAACTGCAATCGCCATCACCATATCCTGACCATCGAAGACCCCATCGAATTTGTCCACGAGTCCAAGAAGTGCCTGGTCAACCAGCGCGAAGTACACCGCGACACCCTGGGTTTCTCCGAAGCGCTGCGTTCGGCGTTGCGTGAAGACCCTGACGTGATCCTGGTCGGTGAGCTGCGCGACCTGGAAACCATCCGCCTGGCCCTGACAGCGGCGGAAACCGGTCATCTGGTGTTTGGCACCCTGCACACCACGTCAGCGGCCAAGACCATCGACCGGGTGGTGGACGTGTTCCCGGCCCAGGAGAAGTCGATGATTCGCTCGATGCTCTCCGAATCGCTGCACGCGGTGATTTCCCAGACCCTGCTGAAGAAGGTCGGCGGCGGTCGGGTGGCGGCCCACGAGATCATGATGGGTACCTCGGCGATCCGTAACCTGATCCGCGAGGACAAGGTGGCGCAGATGTATTCGGCGATTCAGACCGGGGGTTCGCTGGGGATGCAGACCCTGGACATGTGTCTCAAGGATCTGGTGGTGCAGGGCGTGATTACGCGGGATGTTGCGCGGGAACATGCAAAAAACCCCGACAATTTCTGATCGGGGTTTTTAGTTGTGATGCTGGTTTGTGGGGCCGGCTTTAGCCGGGAAGGCTATTTTGCAGGTTAATTCCCGGTTAAAGCCGGTCCCACAAAAGCCTGCACCACAAAGCCAGCCCTGCCTATCAGCGCTGAACAACACGCATTGTAGTGTTCTTCGTGCCTTTGGGTGCCGGTGGCGTCACGCGCTTGGCGACCACGTAGTGGCTGTCCCAGTACGGCTTCTTCAAGGTATCGACGGTCACCGACTTGCCACGGCTCGGGGCGTGGACAAAGCGGTCGTTGCCCAGATAGATGGCAACGTGATCAACCTTGCGGCTCTCGATGTTGAAGAACAGCAGGTCACCCGGCTTCAAATCCTTGCGATCGACTTTCTGTCCGTGGCCTGCGGCCATGGCATTGGACGTGCGTGGCAGGTTGGCACCCTTGACGCCGGTGAAGGCGTATTTGACCAGGCCGCTGCAATCCAGGCCTTTCTTCGGATTGGTGCCGCCCCAGCGATAGGGCGTACCGACGGCATCCATGGCCCGGCTGACAACAGTGTCGGTCGGCGCGGCAGGTTTGCCTTTCTTCGAATCTTTATGGGCGGCAACGGTGGTTGCGGCTTTCTTCGAGTCCTTGGTCGCAACCTTGGCGGCGCCCTTTTTCGAACCCTTGTCGGCAACTACGGTAGTAGCGCCCTTTTTAGAGTCCTTGGCAGCAGCTGTGGCGGCTTTCATCGACTCTTTGGTAGCGACCCTGGAGGTCGGCTTTTTCGAATCCTGGTGGGCTGCTGCGGCAGTTTCAGTCTTCTTCGACGTTTCCTGAGTTTCAGCCTGGGTGTTATGTTCAACTACTTTGCTGCCCCGGTGTTTTGGCGCGGCGGTTACAGGCGTTGGTTCAGTCTCGGTGTTGGAAGCGGTGACAGGCGAAGAATGACTTTTCGCAGTGTGACCGTTAAAGCTCGCAGGAAGCTGTTGCTCACGATTGGTGGCGTGGGCGGCCAGTGGCATAAATAGGCAGATGGTTAGCCATGTCTTGAAAAGTGGACGCATTCGGCAGGGCTCTTTTTGGTCAGCGCGCAACTTTATAACAGCTTTTCGTGAATGTCTTACCCCTCAAATCAATAGTTTTACAGTCGCATCCTTTCGGATTCTGCGACAGACTGTCTCAAATTGTTACGCAATCCCTTTACCCACAAGGGTTTGAGGGCTGTTGGGGCGGTCAGTGCCATACGTCGGACAAAGGCACGAAAGTCACAAAATTTACGCATATTTTTTTCTATGACTGTCAAAGAGGCTCGTTATGAACGGCTATCGTCAGGATGTCCCCCCGCAAAGCACCCATAGCATGATGCTCGGTTATCTGTTGTGGATTCTCGGCTTCACCGGCGCCCATCGCTTTTATTTCGGCAAGCCGGTCACCGGCACTATCTGGTTTTTCACCCTTGGGTTGTGTGGTATCGGCTGGTTTATCGACCTGTTCCTGATCCCTGGGATGGACCGCGAAGCGGACATGCGTTTCAACAGTGGTGCGCTGGATTACAGCGTCGGTTGGTTGCTGCTGACTTTTCTCGGGGTGTTCGGCGTGCACCGCATGTACCAGGGCAAATGGATCAGCGGGATCATTTACCTGCTGACCCTTGGGCTGGGCGGGTTTGGCGTGCTGTATGACTTCTGGACGCTGAATGACCAGATATCCATCAGGAATGCGCAAAGAGGCTGATCACAAATCCTGTGGGTGCGAACTCTATGGGCGTGAATTTGTGTGGACCTGAATCCTGTGGGAGCGAATTCATTCGCGAAAGCGGCATGTCAATCGCCGTAAATACGTTGAATGTACCGGCCTCTTCGCGAATGAATTCGCTCCCACAGTAGCGCGTGCATATCGTCGGATCTGTGGGAGCGGATTCATCCGCGAAGGGGCTGCTCTGGCTGTACAGCAAACATAGAATCTCCCACAACTCGCTCCCACATTGTTCCCACAGACTCATGCCCATGGGATGTTCAGCAGCCCTCAGGCGCTATGGCTGATCCGCCCATCCACCAGGGTGTAGCGCACCGCGCCAGGCAGGCAGTGGCCCATGAACGGGCAGTTCTCGCCACGGGACAGCCAGTTTTCACCGGCCACGGTGGACGCTGCCGGGTCAAACAGCACGATATCCGCAGCCGATCCGGCGCTCAGTTGACCGGCGGGCAGGCGCAGCGCTGTCGCCGGGCCACTGCTCAGGCGAGCAAGCAGGGTCGGCAGGTCGAGCAGACCATCCTCTACCAGTGTCATGGCCAGCGGCAGCAGCAGTTCGACGCTGCTGATACCCGGCTCGGTCGCGCCGAATGGTGCCAGCTTGGCGTCGCGTTCATGGGGCTGGTGATGGCTGGAAATTGCCTGGATGACTCCGGACTTCACTGCAGCACGCAGGCCATCGCGGTCGGCGCGGGTGCGCAGTGGCGGCTGCACGTGATAGAGGCTGGAGAAGTCGATCAACGCCTCGTCGGTGAGGATCAACTGGTAGAGCGCAACGTCGGCGGTCACCGGCAGGCCTCGGGCCTGGGCTTCAGCGATCATCGCGGCGCCACGGGCGCTGGTCAGCTGGCTGAAATGGGCGCGCACACCGCTTTGCTCAACCAGCAGCAAGTCACGGGCCAGGGCCACGGTCTCAGCGGTTTCCGGGATACCGGCCAGGCCGAGGAAAGCCGCAGTCGGGCCTTCATGGGCCAGGCCGCCTTCGGCCAGATCGTGATCCTGAGAGTTGAAAATCACCGTCAGGTCGAAGGTCGCCGCATATTCCAGTGCCCGGCACAGCGTGCGAGTGTTGTGGAAGGTCTTCAGGCCATTGCTGAACGCCACGCAACCGGCATCGCGCAGGGCGACCAGTTCGGCCAGTTGCTCGCCGTCCAGGCCTTTGCTCAAGGCGCCGATCGGAAACACCTTGCTGTGCCCTGCTTCACGGGCGCGGTCGAGGATCAGTTCAGCGACGGCCGAGGTGTCCAGCACCGGTTTGGTCCAGGGCGGGCAGCACAGGCTGGTCACGCCACCGGCGGTGGCCGCGCGGGTTTCACTGGCAATGCTGCCTTTGCGGCTGTAGCCCGGTTCGCGCAGGGCGACGTTAAGGTCAACCAGGCCGGGCGCGGCGATCAGGCCGGTGGCGTCGATGGTCTGCAATGGGGTGAAACCGGCCGGGGCGGTGCCGATGGCGAGGATCTTGCCCGCTTCCAGGTGCAGATCAGTGACTGTGTCCAGGCCACTGGCCGGATCGATGACGCGAGCGCCGAGGATGCTGAGCTTCACTGGGCGTTCTCCTGTTCGAATTGTCGTTGTGCGGTCTGGCCACTCATGGCCATGGACAGTACGGCCATGCGTACGGCAATGCCGTAGGTCACTTGATTAAGGATCACTGACTGGGCGCCGTCGGCCACCGCCGACTCGATCTCCACGCCGCGGTTGATCGGGCCCGGGTGCATGACGATGGCGTCGGGCTTGGCGCCGGCCAGGCGTGCGGTGGTCAGGCCGAAAAGGCGGTAGAACTCGCCCTCGCTCGGTAACAGGCCGCCCTGCATGCGTTCGCGTTGCAGGCGCAGCATGATCACCACGTCAACGTCCTTGAGGCCTTCCTTGAGGTCGGTGTAGACCTTCACGCCATATTGTTCGACGCCCACCGGCAGCAGGGTTTTCGGCCCGATCACGCGGATGTCCGGACAACCCAGGGCCTTGAGGGCGATCATGTTGGAGCGTGCAACCCGCGAGTGCAGGATGTCGCCGACGATGGCCACCGAGAGATTCTCGAAGCTGCCCTTGTGGCGGCGGATGGTCAGCATGTCGAGCATGCCCTGGGTCGGGTGCGCGTGGCGGCCGTCGCCGCCGTTGATGATTGCGACCTCGGGGCTGACGTGCTCGGCGATGAAGTGCGCGGCGCCGGAGTCGCTGTGGCGCACGACGAACATGTCGGCGGCCATGGCTTCCAGGTTGCGCAGGGTGTCGAACAGGGTCTCGCCCTTGCTGGTCGAGGAGGTCGACACGTTGAGGGTGATGACGTCGGCCGACAGGCGTTGGGCCGCCAGTTCAAAGGTGGTACGGGTGCGCGTGGAGTTCTCGAAGAACACGTTGCACACGGTCCTGCCGCGCAGCAGCGGGACCTTCTTGACCGCCCGGGCGCCGACTTCCAGGAAGGAATCGGCGGTGTCGAGGATTTCGGTGAGCAGCTCCCGGGGCAGGCCGTCGAGGGAGAGGAAATGGCGCAGCTGACCTTGATGGTTGAGTTGCAGCGGGCGCTTGGCGTCGAGAGGCGTCATCGCAAAGGACTCTTAAAGGGCGGCGGAGGCGGTTGAAAGGTCTTGCAGTTCCAGCGCCAGAGGCGTCGGGCCGGTCAGCTTGACCCGCTCGTTCGGCGCCAGGGCCAGGGTGGCACCGACAACATCCGGGCTGATCGGCAGTTCACCGGCGTCCAGGTCCAACAGGCAGACCAGGGTCACGCTGGCCGGGCGGCCATAGTCGAACAGCTCGTTAAGGGCGGCGCGGATGGTCCGGCCGCTCATCAGTACATCGTCGATCAGCACCAGATGCTGGCCTTCGATCTCGAACGGCAGCTCGGACGGGCGTACCTGCGGGTGCAGGCCGTTCTGGCTGAAATCATCGCGGTAGAAGGAAACATCCAGGGTGCCCAGTGGCGACTGGCTGCCCAGCGCTTGCAGCAGCGCCTGCGCGACCCAAACGCCACCGGTACGGATGCCGATGAAGCGAGGTTCGCTGATGCCGCGCTTGCCCAGAAGGGCGGTAAGGTCGATCGCCATCTGGCTGATCAGTCCGGCGGGGTTGGGCAGGCTCATGGTTGCTCCTTGAAGGGCCCGGGCGGCGTTCGACGTCGCTCAGGCTGAAAACGGAATTGCGGGTATAGCAAAGCGATGTTTCAGTCGCCGAACAGTTCGGTATTGGCTTCCAGCCAGCCCTGCAGCAGCAGTGCGGCGGCGATGGCGTCCACCGGGTTGTCGCGGTAACTGCCGCGCTGACCGCCCCGGGCCAGGCGTTCGCCCTTGGCCTCGAAGGTGGTCAGGCGTTCATCATGGGTGTACACGGGCAGGTTGAAGCGGCCATTGAGGCGGCGCGAGAACTTTTCCGCGCGCTCGCTCATTTCGCTGGGAGTGCCGTCCATGTTCAGCGGCAGGCCGACGACGATGGCGTCGGGTTTCCACTCTTTGATCAGCGCTTCGATCTGGCTCCAGTCGGGTACGCCCTGCTGCGCCTTGAGGGTGCACAGCTCCCGCGCCTGGCCGGTAATGACCTGGCCGACCGCTACGCCGATCTGTTTGGTGCCGTAGTCGAATCCCAATAACAGGCGCAATCCGGCCATCAGGCGTGGCCCGCCTGACTGGTCAGCAGGCTCAGGTTGACACCCAGGCGTGCGGCGGCGGCGTTGAGGCGCTGATCGCTGTCCACGTCGAACAGGATTGCCGGGTCGAACGGGCAGTTCAGCCAGGCATTGGCGGCCATCTCCGCTTCCAGTTGGCCGGCGTCCCACCCGGCATAGCCGAGGGTGATCACATTTTGATCAGGGCCGTAGCCGTCGGCGATGGAAAACAGTACGTCCTGGGAGGTCGACAGGGATATGCCGCCCAACTCGACAGTGGCCTGGAAGATCGGGCCGCTGGGGTGCAGGACAAAGCCGCGGTCGGTCTGTACCGGGCCGCCGGTATGAATCGGGATGTGCTGGCAACGCACCGGCGGTTCCATTTCCGGTCGCAACTGCTCGAGGATATCGGCCAGGGACAGGCTTTGCGGACGGTTGATGACCAGGCCCATGGCGCCATTGGCGTTGTGCTCGACGATATAGGTCAAGGTCTGGGCGAAGTTCTGGTCGTGCATGTGGGGCATGGCGATCAGGAACTGATGCTTGAAATAGCTTGGGGAGACGTTTTTCATGAGCCTTAGTGTGGCGCCGCGTTTCTAGGCTGACAACTTTTCACTTCAATTAATTACTGGAAAGCTTGTCGCCCTTGGAGAATTTCCAGGTGCGGATGATTTCCAGCCGGTCGATATCCGCCAGATCGCCGGTGAACGGCGCAAAAGGCGCTGCCAGGCGCACGATGCGCTGCGCGGCCTGATCCAGCAGCGGTTGCCCGGAGGATTGCAGTACCAGTACCTCATACAGCGAGCCGTCGTGATTGATCGACACCAACAGCCTCAGGTTGCCGTAGATCTGTTTGCGGCGGGCTTCTTCCGGGTAATTCAGGTTGCCGACCCGTTCGACTTTCTTGCGCCAGTCGTCCTTGTACCAGGCGCCCTTGTCGCGCATGGTCGAGGCGGCGTTGAGGCGGTGGATCTTCGGGCGTTTGGCGTAAAGCTGCTGCTCGGCGGACAATTCTGCCTCAAGGCTGGCGATTTCCGCGCTCATCTGGGTGTTATCGCTGGCCGGGGCTTCCTTGGCGCTCGGCTCGGGCTTGACCTCGTCACGCTTGGCCACGGCCTTCTGTGGCGAGCGGGCGCTGGTGGTGACGGCGGTCTTGGACGCCTCCTGCTTTTCCACGGCTTTGGACGTGGGCGGTGGCGTCACTTTATTGATCTGGGTGTCCTGGTAGGGCGCGACTTCCGTGGTCTTGAGGATTTCGGCCTTGTCCAGGGTGCCGCTGCCTTCCTGATTGTCCTGGGCGAGAAAGTCCGCTGCGGTCGGCTTGTTCTCGCTTTTGAACGTGGCGAGGGTGATTTCCAGGGTCTGGGTGATCTGCTCCGGTTTGACGTAGCTGAAACCCACGCCAAGGATGATCAGCAGATGGATCATGGCCGCGATCAGCAGGGTATAGCCCAGCCGGTCAGGCGTGCGCCTGCGCGCATCAGCGAGTTCGGGGGGCAGATCGTGGGCGGCCAGGGAAGTCATGTGGCGGTTCAGCGTCTCGTCAGCCAGTCAGGGTGATGCGGCGGTGTTACAGGCTGCGCATGATAACGCAATGTCGCGGGAATCTTTGTCATGAATCAGATAACGTGCTTTATCTGTGGGACCGGGGGGTTTTGGGGGGGGGGGGGGTACCCGCGAAAACGGGGGCCCCCGGGTTTTGGGGGGGGGGTGAAACCCCGCGGCGCCCGGGTTT